>CAZRPA010000036.1:0-28780 GCA_964601855.1 uncultured Flavipsychrobacter sp.
GGATGTCTGCGGCTGTGTATATATCAAGTATATATTTTCCATCGCTGCTACACATTGGAGTGTGCATGCCAGGGTCTTTATCTATTCGTTTTAGTGTGCCGTTATCAATATTTACGGTATAAATATGTTTTTCCATCGGCGATTCTTTAGCCGTGGTGATAATTAGTTCTCTTTTGTCGGGGTTGATACCAGCTATATCGTTTACCACCCAGTTGCCACTGGTAATCTGACGGATCAATTTTCCATCGGCTGTGTACAAATACAAATGATTGTAGCCACTTCGCTCGCTGTGCCATACAAAATCATTGTTTCTGCCAGGTATAAAGGTAAGTGGGTGGGCAGGGTGTACGTATTTTGAGTTAGTTTCTTCAAACAAGGTTTTAGTTAGTTCGCCAGTAGTGGTATTGTATTTATTTAGCCAAAGGTGGTTTTGATTTCTGTTGAGCAAAGCGATGTATATAAAAGCTTCGTTAGGGCTCCAGGTCACTGCAGTGAGATACTGGTCTTTGTTTTTTGTGCCTGTGAGCATAGTGGTGGTAGTGCCAGTAGCAATGTTGTAAACACACAAGGTAACCTCGTGCGATGTGCCGCCTGCCATAGGATACTTTATAATGTTGACACTGGCAGGAGTAGTACCCCAATTGATGACAGGATAATCTTTTACCATTGTTTGATCCATGCGATAGTATGCTATATAATTACCGGAGGGTGAAAAGAATACACCTCTGTCGATACCAAATTCGTCGCGGTGTACTGCCTTACCACAAATGATGTTTTTATCTTTTTCGTCTGTTACAGCTACTTTTCGTCTGTTACTATTTTGTTGCAAATACAGATTATTATCTATCGTGTAGGCAATATTCATGCTTTTATCTACAGTTACGTTACCTGCATTTTCGGGCAAAGAAGCGGCTAGTGTCCACACCCATTTTTCATTGTCCAAAAGGGTGCCAGTTACCACATCATTGCCCGATATAAAGTATGCTTTGTTAGCATCCAGCCACTTGATGGCGGGCATTCCCGATACTTTTACAGGCAAATCGCCAGTGGTAATGGTAAAAGTGCCGTTAGCTACTGAGCGGCTGAAATCTGTAACTTGCCACACATCTGAACCAGATTGTTTTACCACCTGCCACATACATGCACTACCGGGCTGCCACGATGCTTGTTTTATACCCTTTGGGGCAAGGGTAGTACCCATACCGTTAGTAGCCTCAGTGATGGTGAAGTTTTTTTTCTGTGCTATGACTTGTGTGCTAAACAAGCATGATGCTACGATAGCAGTGTATATGGCGTTTGAGATAAAATGCATAATTTATGATTGTATCAACAAACTTAGTATAAATGATACAGAAAGGGAAATATACTAAATGGCTTGTTAGATTTATGATAGATAGTCGGGTATCATAGCCCTTACCATAAGGCTCATAATTTATCTACGGTGTGTAGGTACAGAGCACTCACCTAGGTTGTTTCGTGGTTGTTTACAGTGTACTTTTGTAACCATACATATTCTGCTACTACATGACCTACATATACATACTGGCTCTACTACTGCACGTAGGGATTTTTATCTTTTTTGTAAGAAGAAGTCTGTCAAAAAAAGCATCAAAAAAAGTGGCGTCGACAGCAGTTGGCGGTGCTAATACTTATGAGCAAACACGTAACACCGCATTAAGTATAACCCCTGACCAGCTGGGATTGAATATACCTCAAGGTACGCTGAAGGTGTATGGAGTAGTGATGGACTGGGATATGAGCGGTACTATACTCACATTGACAGCTTATATAAACGGTGCAGCTAATGCTGTATTGAGTAGCGGCGCGGCTGTGGTAGGCGGAGGGAAAAATCCGGCAGTAGCGGAAGAGGCATCAGAGTTTGTATTGGTAGCGCAAAATTATATCAGCAAAACACTGCATGTAACCACGGCAGGCTTACCTGCACCCGGCACAGTACGTTTCAATTTGTTGACCAATCAGGGTGTTTATGCAGCTCAGGAATTGTTGTCAGCTATTAACGACAACTCATCTCCATGGATAGGTTTGTTTTTTAGGGGCAGTATGCTGCTTGATGAAATTAAGAAAACAGCAGCATAATTTTCACCACATTATTTGTACACAATTATATACATGCCTTTACAGTTAGTCTGGGGTTCTTTAATAGTTACGCTTACCACTCCTGCACTATTGGCAGCCATTTTTATGTTGGCTGTAAGGGTAGCTGTGGTGCTATTATTGTTTTCTGCCACTAAACTGGTTGTAAGGGTTTCGGTACGACTGTCGTATACTTCAGCACTAATTGTGTTAACAGGTGCCAAAGCTAAAAGTTTGACTACATAATTACCCTCTGTAGCATCAAAGCTAAAGAAGTAATCACCACAATCAGAACTTACTGCCTTTGCAATGCTATGTCCTTTTCTCTTCAGCAGTTTTACTTCTTGCTCACAAGCCATCACAAAGGCATCTTTGGGGTCGGGTAGGGGGGTATTATTGTTAGTTGCGATGGTAGCTCTTGTGAGGGTATATTCTATTGCTTTTTTGCCTTGTGGGTTATCCGCAATTTCTATTTTTACGGTAGTGCCCTCTGCACCTCTAATGTTGCTCACCACATCTTCAAGTGATTTGTTTTTACATGGCAGTCCATTTACGGTTACAATGTACCATCCGGCTTGCAAATTGCGTGCAGCAGCAGGGCTATTGGGAACAATGCTCAATATTTTGGGCAATGTTGTGCCGTTTTGGGCAGTATCAAGTTTCAGAGACGCACCAATGCCGCCTGTTGATTGTGCAAACGCACCCGATGAAAGCAAACAAAACAATAATAGAAAAGCCTGAAAAGTAATCTTCATTCTTGGTAGTTAAGGCAATAAAGTAGAAATATCAGAAGAACGCTTCCATTTCCTGTTGGTAATTGTAAGCAGCGTCATGGGCAAGAGCAGCGAAATCTGTACCATTACCGGCATAAATAATACCTCGCGATACATTGATGAGAACGCCAGCATCTTTATTGAACGCATTTGTGCAAACGGTAGCCACATCGCCACCCTGAGCACCTACACCTGGCACTAGAAAGAAGTGATCGGGTAGTAAGGCTCTCACTTCTTGTAGCTGTTCCTTGCGTGTGGCACCTATCACAAACATGATGTTGCCTGGATGCCCCCATGAAGCTACCGTACGCAATACTTTTTGGTACAACAACTCAGAGCCGCACTGTTGAAGCTGAAAGTCGGCACTGCCTGCATTGGAGGTCAATCCTAGTACTATGGACCATTTACCGTCAAACTGTAGGAAGGGCTTTACACTATCGGCACCCATATAGGGCGCAATGGTAACACTATCGTAGGGGTACGTATGAAAAAAAGTACGAGCATACTGCTCAGATGTATTGCCAATATCACCTCGTTTGGCATCGGCTATCGTAAAAATGTCTTTAGGTATATAGTTGAGCGTGCGCTCCATACTTATCCAGCCCTTGATGCCTTGAGCCTCATAGAATGCTGTATTTATCTTGTAGGCTACAGTATAGTCTTTAGTAGCGTCTATTATAGCTTTGTTGAATGCAAATGCTGGGTCTTCTTCCTGAAGGAGGTGTGCAGGTATTTTAGATAAATCGGTATCAAGACCTACACAGAGAACAGATTTTTTTCTAAAGATATTGGCAACTAATTGTTCGCGATTCATGCCGTAAAGATAGATAATAGCATGCTACTGAACAGCCAAATGTCTTAAAAAAGGTAGTGAAAAGGAGGTAAAAGTAATGGGAGGATCGTAAAAGGAAATCTTACTTATTGTCGTATTGTTTCAGAAGCTCAGAAGCTGGTACGTGTTTTATTTCGCCGTTTACACATATCACTGCTGTTTCGTTGTTTGCAGCTTTTTGTTCGTATAGTTTACGGATAGCCAGTTTGAGACCAGCTTCTATTTTATTAAGCAATTCTACATTTTCCTGTTTACGGCTCATGATATCTTGTTGATTGCTGACCAAAGGTCGTTGTTTTCGATGATAATGTCAAATTCAGTTTCTTTTCTACCTATGGGTTGCAGCACCCCTAGGGAGTTGTCTGCTACTATCCATGTGTCGCAAATAGGCATAAATAGTTTGAACAGGTTGCTGATCCCTTTGTAATAGCGTCGTCTTATCACATTGGCAGGTATATTATGCCCACCTTTTTTTACTCTTTCAGCTACACGTTGCTGTGCCAGATCAGGACTATTGAGCCAAATATAAATGAGTGATATGTTGTAACCCAACGCTCTTGCTCTGCGAATGAGTGATACATAACTACGGGTAGCAAGGGTTGTTTCGATAGCAAAATCTACCCCAAGGTGCAGTAATTCTTCTATACGGTGTAGCATTATACGCCCAGCTTCTATGGCTACACTTTCTACATTGAAAGGCGATATACCCGCTGCAATATTGTCGGCATTTACAAACTCTCTACAGTCTAGAATATCGGGCAATATAGTGAAGCTAGCGGTGGTTTTACCTGCACCATTACAGCCAGCTATTATGTAGAGATGAGGCATATAGGCGATTGTGTGATGTATACAAATGGTGTTTTACAACAGATATACAGGTAAAAAGTTAGTGATTATTGATAGTGAAGTTTTTAGGCATAGTGAAAGGGAATTCCAGTACTTTATAGAATTCTTCATTAACTATCTCCATTTCTATTGTGTAATTGTTTACTCCATTTTGCAGATGTACCGTTCTTCTTTTAGATAACATACGATTGCTGGACATTTCATAGTTGTTGTAGTCAATCATGGCTTGTGAGCCACTAGACTTTCTGGATCTTAAATGCCCCATTTGCATGAGGCTATCTTTTTTGCGATAGGTAAGTTGCTGAATAAAACTACTATCTTCAGTACTTAAGGACCAAACAGAATCTTTTTCCTCTGCCGAAACTATATCGCCATTGCAGATAGGATCTCCAGTGAAAAGATTTTGCAACTGACCGAATCTAACAGGAACCGGTAGGATTTTTCCGGCATCAGTAAGTGCCAGACGAGTAACTTCTTTTTGCTGATAGTTGACCATAAAAAAGCTATCAGGCGTAACTAATATTCGTGCTACAGAATACAAACCTCCTATGGCAGAAATGTGTATCCATACCAGACTGTCTTTTGCAATGCGAAAGTTTGCAGAAAAATCGACAGAATTATCAGGACTTTCAAAACTAACCTTCGATTTACCTGAAAAGGTTTTATAATCCATTCTCTTTAACCAAAGTGGAGCAAGGTCATTTATCAGTTTTCTACTTTCTGGGCTAATTTCGGTAACAGTTGTATCTATCTGTGCAGCACCTGTAGTTTTTACAGAATCAACGACTGCAACTGAGGTAGTTTTCTTACGTTTTTTACCACTCTTTTTTAGCAAAGTACATGACGAGATACAGAATGGTACTATAAACACCATTAAGCCTAATAAACGTTTATTCATATAGTTTGCTTTCACTGATTTTTTTGTCCAGATACTTTCCATCACTCCCTTTTTCCTTTGCTTTTTTCCAGTTTTCTAGTGCTTTATCTTTTTCGTTTAGTTTGTACTGTATATCGCCAAGATGCTCGTAAAGTGTACCGTCGTTTATGTTGTTGGCAGCTTCTATTGCTTTGAGTATGTAAACTTTCGCTTCTTTGTAGTTGGTTTTTTTATACAATATCCATGCGTAAGTATCCAGAAAAGTAGCTTCGCCAGGTCTGAGTTCTAAAGATTTTTTTGACATCCTTTCTGCTGCTTCCAGTTTTATACCTCTTTCAGACAAATAGTAACTGTAATTATTCAGCACACTTGCATCATTTGGGTCAAATGAAAGAGCTTTTTCGAATGCCTCGTCAGAGAGCGTAAATTCTTTATTTGAATAATATACATCGCCAAGTGTGCTGTACATTTGTGCCAGACGTTCGGTTTCACTATCGGGTTGCAGGTCTATCGCTCTGATAATAGCTTTTGCTGCCGATGAGAAGTTGTTTTTGTTCATGTATCCCACCCCGTTATAGAAATGTGTAATGGCCTGATTTGGGAAAAGACGCATTGCTTTTTCACTGTACTTTATCAGAGAATCGGCATATTGCTTATCCAGATAACTAATCATTAATCTGCCCCAAACGCTGAAATTGCCTGGTTTTATTGCTAGTGATTTTTTGTACATGATAGCAGCGCTATCTGTGTAGTTGCTCCCTTCCAGTGCCTCGCCATAATATTCCAGTATCATGGCATCATTAGGTTCTTGTTTTGCAAGGTTGGCAATGAGCGGTAGTGCTTCCTTCAGAGCAGACACATCATCTGGCATACTTTGTATATAAGACTTCAGTAATTCAAGTTGCGACTCAGTAGATATGTTGTTGTTAGTGATTGCTTTCTTTACGTAATCTTTGTATTTGGTTGTATCGCCGGTTTTGAGGTAATGTCCAGCCAAGCCTAATTGTACAGAAGCATCATCCGGTAGTTTTTTTTCGGCATCCAGATACACAGCTGTAGCTTTTTCAGGCATTTTGTTATTGTCGAAAATATCGCCCAGCAGCTTGTAGTATCTGCCATTTTTAGGGTAGTCTGCAATGAGTTTTTTAGCAACTTCAGCTGCTTTATCAGCACTGTTTAGTTTGAGGTGCAATTGTATTTTGCGCATCAGTAGTTCCTCATCATCTATATTCCGAGCTATAGCTGTGTCAGTATATCTAAGTGCGTCGGCAAACATTGATGCTTTTTCGTAGCATTCAGCAGCTGATATTGCATATTCATCATCCTTAAAGTCCGCATCTGATAGCTGCGCAAATGCCAATGCAGCTTCGGTATACTTGCCGGTAGTAGCAAGTATGGTAGCATACGTTTCTCTATACCACTTGTTTGAAGGGTCTAAATTCATTGCTTTTTTTATGCTTATTAAAGACAGTTCTATCTGTTTTTCTTCGGCATAAATTCTTGACATTTCAAAGTGAGCAGCAGCTACTTCTGGTCGTACAGCTACAAACTGTTTGAAAACGATCAAAGCATGCTTGTTGTCTTCCTGTTTGCGAGCTTTGAGCGCATCAAAAAACAATTCGTCGGTTTTTGCCCGCCTGCCTTGTTCAGTTTCTACTGTGTCGCCGGTAGTTATTTCCACGCTTTGTGCAGTGGCGGTTACACTCACTAGTGTAACCGCCACTGCAAATGCCGCTATTAATTTGAGTTTGCTCATAATTCGGTAGAAAAGTCACCCAAGCTTAATTCAGCAGGTTTTTTCATGTAAGTTACGTGTTTGCCTAACATGGAATTGTCTATACAAGCATTTTTAACATTACTATCAGCTTGAATGATGCTGTTTGTGATGCGCGAATCTGTTACAGTCACATTTTTTTCGAGCGACACCAATGGACCTATAACAGAATTAGTAACTTTCACGCCTTCGCCTATGTAGCAGGGGGGAATAATAACGGAGTTTGTGATGATGGCAGATGCAGCTATAAGTTGCTCGGTGTCTTTTTTAATGTCCAATATGCGACTGTTGGTATAAATTGTAGCATCTTTATTGCCACAGTCCAGCCATTCTTCTACCTGCCCAGTGTAGAATTTTAGTTTGTTTTGCAACATATGCTCCATTGCGTCAGTGAGTTGGTACTCGCCTTTTAGCATTATGTTGTTATCTATGAGTCTTTGTAGTTCTTTTTTTAGATTCGTTCCGTCTTTGAAGTAGTACACACCTATGATTGCAAGGTCGGAAACGAAATCTTTTGGTTTTTCAACAAATGCTTCAATTTCGTTGAATTCATTTAGTTTAACTACTCCGAATGCACTAGGGTCTTCCACTTTTTGTGTCCAAACAATCGCTTCTTTTTCAGTGTCTATACTGAAAGTAGCTTTGAATAAAGTATCGGCAAAAGCTATGAAAACGTTACCAGCCAATGTGTCGCCTGCGCAAAGTATAGCATGGGCAGTACCTAGTGGTTGCTCCTGGTAACAAATTTTACCTTTGGCACCAAGCTGCTCAGCTACTGAAACCAAATGTTGTTCTACTTCTTTACCAAAAGCAGGACTAATGACAAATGCAATTTCTTCAACTTTTTCATTGCTAGTAGCTATAATGTCTTCTACCAGACGTTGTACTATAGGTTTTCCTGCTACTGGTAGTAAAGGTTTTGCGGTAGTGAGTGTATGTGGTCTCATGCGCTTGCCCATGCCAGCCATTGGGATAATTATGTTCATATTGGGTAGTTAATTTATTTGTTGGTTATAATGTATTGTTGTTATGAACTAAACGCTACTGTTATTTTGTGCCTGAATGACCAAAACCACCGGTTCCTCGTTCGGTATCAGAAAGATTGTCTGTGATTTCCCAATTTATGGTGACATACTCAGCTATTACTAATTGTGCTATTCTTTCGCCATCCTCAATTAGTTGATCTTCGTCAGAAAGATTTATTATACCGACCTTTATTTCGCCACGGTAATCGCTATCTATTGTGCCTGGAGCATTAACCACAGTTAGCCCTCTTTTTATGGCTAAACCGCTACGTGGGCGGACTTGTGCTTCGTAGCCAACAGGCAATGCCATATAAAGCCCTGTAGGAATAATTCTACGTTCGAGCGGTTTCAGCAAAACTGATTCTGGCAACCAAGCTCTGATATCCATACCTGCACTGCCAGAAGTTTGGTAGGCCGGAAGTGCATGTGGCGACTTATTGATTATATGTACTTGTATCATAAATTAGGTAAGCAAAGGTATATTATTCCTATTACCAGATGCATAAAAAGTAACAAGAACACAAGAGCTTTAACAAGGGAAATTGCAAATAGTACTTGATAATAGTTTTGTTGACCGTATTAACGATTTAAAGAAGCTAATATGAGTCTCTATTTTAACTAATCTTTTTCAGATGCTGTCGTACAGTGCAATGCTTTTATCATCATTTCTGTTATCTTTGTTCGCCTTATTAGCACTACAATAAATGAAAAAAATATTAGTATCCTTAGCAGCTGCATCAACATTTTTGTTTACTGCTTGTTCAGAAAAATTTGATGTTGCCGCACCCTACAAAGACATCTCTGTTGTTTATGGTTTTCTAGATATGGGTGACACAGCCCATTATGTAAGAATACAGAAAGCTTTTATAGATCAGGAAAAAAGCGCAGTAACGATGGCGCAAAACGCTGATTCTAACTTTTATTCTAACATTAGTGTTCGTATCGATCGCTATCGTGTAACAAAGGTAGGTGGTGTGAATCCTTATGTAGATTCTATACATTTGGACAGGGTAGACCTAACACAAGAGGGATATCCTAAGCAGCCAGGTACTTTTTTTACTAGTCCTAATTATGCATACAAATTCAAAAACGTTATTGACCCCAAATTTGTATACAGGCTAAAAATTACACATTTATCAACAGGTAAGATAGATTCTGCTGATGCTACTATCGTAAATAATACCATTACTTCGTTTAATGTACCTGTACTAGATGATAACAATATCAATCTTGCTGGTATGAGTTTTTACTCTGTAATAAAGGGGCGCAACTTTGCAGTAGATGTTACCTATAAACCAGAATTAGGCTTTGACTTCAATGGTCTTACAAGCCCAGCCAATATTGCCCAGACTATAGTGAGGTTCAATTGGGAGGATTCTAATATTGTTACCAAAACTAAAACTGCCAGATATTACGACCATGATGCAGGGATACAATTGTTTGCAGGGACTCAGTTTGAGTTCAAAATGGAAAACCTTTCTCTGTATAATGCGCTGAGTACAGGAATGGGTAAAGCACCGGATAATGTTATCAGGCTTATAAATCCTTGCGATATAACTGTATACATCAGCACTCCTGATTATAATAGCTACAGACAGGCAATGCTGGTACAAGGTAATGGATTGACTGGTAGCGAGATAGCTCCAGTGTATACTAATGTGAAGGGTGAAAATGTATTGGGTCTGTTTACTTCAAGAGCCAAACGTACTGGTAAAATAACGATAACCGATCGTACAGTAGATTCTCTAATAGTGAGTCCATTACTTACACATACAAACCTAAAAGGTACAGGATATTAATTAGCTACGAAACATGAACAGAAGGAAACAATATTTTCTTCTACTTGTGTTCTATTCCTTTTTAACTTTGGCACCATGAAAGGTGCCATTTTTTTTATTTTATTTATTATAGGGTTTACTACAGTATCGTGTAGTCAGGATGCAGGTGTACAAGATGGGCTTGCACTGAAGTATCTAGTAAAGTTGCCGGCAAAAACTAGTGCGAAGCCGCCTTTGATTATTTTGCTACATGGCTATGGTAGTAATGAGAAGGATCTATTCGAATTGAAAAATTACCTGCCCAAAGAATATATAGTTGTTGCAGCAAGAGCTACATATATGCTTGGTGGGGATAGTTATCAATGGTTCAGTAAGGAAATGGTAAACGGAAAGTATAGCGGAAACGCCGAACAACTGACTCATAGTAGGAATACTTTGGTGAAATTTATAGATCAATTAACTAACAAATACCAAGCAGATAAGGGTAGGGTATATGTTATGGGTTTTAGTCAGGGGGCAATGATGAGTTATGAAGTGGGGCTTGCTAACCCACAAAAGGTAAAAGGAATAGGTATACTAAGCGGTGTAATGCCCGAATCGCTAAAACCACTCATAAGTAAAGATAAGTCGCTGACCAAACTCAAAATATTTGTAGCACATGGGACTGGGGATAAAATATTGCTTTATGAAGATGGGCTGAAAGCAGTAAACTATCTTAAAACTTTAGGTTTGCAGCCAGAGTTTCATACTTATAAAGATATGGGGCATACAATAACAAATGATGTGATGACTGACTTGCTGAAGTGGCTAAACAGTTAGAATAACAATTATTCATACTAAAATGGGCTTTCTGAATTGTCAGAAAGCCCATTTTAGTATAACCAAACTGTTGTATTGAGTTACAATGAAAGTGCTTTTGTCACCAGATCTGCCTGTTCTGCTGCATGTTTCTTAGAGAAACCTGTAGCAGTAGATGCGCTAGCAGAGCGACTAATGTAATTAGTAATAAGTCCATTGGCAAGGGAGGCTAGTTGAACCTGCAGATACCAAAGGGCACCCATGTTGCGGGGTTCTTCTTGAATCCAGGTCCATGTAGCTTTTTTGTATTTTGCTTTTAGTTCTTCAAGTTGTTTTAGCGGCAGCGGATATATTTGTTCTAATCTTACAATAGCGACATCTTCACGTTTTTCTTCTAATTGTTTTTCGCTTAGGTCAAAGTACATTTTACCGCTACATAGCAGCACTTTTTTTACCTTTTTAGCATCGCTGATATTAGGGTCGTCAATTACTTCTTTAAATCCACCTGTTGTAAACTCATCCATTGCAGAATAAGAGCGAGCATGTCTGAGGTTTGCTTTAGGTGAGAAATTGACCAATGGTTTGCGGAAGTTCCAAGCTAGCTGACGGCGTAAAGCATGGAAAAAGTTAGCAGCTGTAGTAATATTGGTAATTACCATATTGTTTTCTGCACAGTTTTGCAAGAATCTTTCCATACGAGCACTAGAATGTTCTGGTCCACCACCTTCATAGCCATGCGGTAGCAGCATCACCAATCCATTCATATTGGTCCATTTTTGCTCTGCACCTGCTATGTATTGGTCTATTATTATTTGAGCACCATTTACAAAGTCACCATATTGCGCCTCCCACAGTACCAGACTATTAGGGTTAGCCATAGCATATCCGTATTCAAAGCCTAGTACAGCATACTCGCTAAGCAAAGAGTTGTATATATATGGTGTACCTTGTTTTTCTTGCAACCTCGAAAGTCTGTTGTATGACTGATTAGTGTTTTGGTCGTAAATAACAGCATGTCTGTGAGAGAATGTGCCTCTTTTTACATCTTCGCCGCTAAGACGTACATCTTTTCCATCGGCAAGGATGCTGGCATATGCCAATAGTTCGCCTGTGGCCCAGTCTACTTTTCCATCTTTCTCGAAGGCTTTTACTTTGTCTTGTATCAGCTTATCTACTTTTCGTAGTGGACTAAAATCTGCTGGAACCAGCATTAGTGCATCAAAATACTGCTTGAATTGGTCGGCAGTTATTGACGTTTCGGGTGAATTATCAAAGTCAGTATCTGTAGCTTTGCGTAGTTCTTTCCACCATAGCTCTGGCTTTTGGTATTTGTAGGGTAATGGTTTTTGTTTAACCTCATCTAATCGTTGCTGAAGATCATTCCAGAAACCAGTTTCCATTTCCTTGGCTAGTTCTCTTGCATCTTCGTCGGTGCGCTGGCTAAGATATTGAGTGTATACTTCGCGTGGGTTGGGGTGTTTTTCTATAAGAGCATACAGTTGAGGCTGTGTGAATTTGGGCTCGTCGCTTTCATTGTGGCCATGCTTTCTGTAGCACACCATGTCAATGAAGATATCCTCATTATATTTTTGTCTGTATGCCATTGCCAGCATGCTGCACTTTACTACAGCTTCGGCATCATCGCCATTTACATGCAATACAGGGCACTGCACCATAGAGGCAATACTGGTACAATAATCAGCTGAGCGAGCATCGTCAAAGTCAGTAGTGAAACCAATCTGATTGTTGATTACAAAGTGTACGGTACCGCCAGTATTGTAGCCAGCCAGTTTAGACATTTGTAATAATTCGTATATTATACCTTGGCCGGCAATTGCTGCGTCACCATGTATCAATATAGGCAGTATTTTGTCATACTGTCTGCTGTATAATGTGTCTGCCTTGGCACGTGCAAAACCCTCTACTACCGGATTTACGGCTTCTAGGTGAGAAGGATTTGGTGCAAGTTGAACATTTATTTTTTTACCCGCGGGAGTCACAATATCACTTTGGAAACCGAGGTGGTATTTCACGTCACCACTACCCATAGTCATATCTTCAGGCATATTGCCTTCAAACTCAGAAAATATTTGTTCGTAGGTTTTTTTGAGGGTGTTAGCCAGTACATTCAGTCTGCCACGGTGTGCCATGCCTATAACTACTTCTTGTACACCAGCATCGGCAGCATCATTTATTAGGGTGTCAAGAGCTGCTATTGTAGCCTCACCACCTTCTAAACCAAAACGCTTTTGTCCAATAAACTTGGTGCTCAAGAATTTTTCGAAAATTACCCCTTCGTTTAGTTTTTCAAGTATTCTTTTTCTTTGAGTAAGGGTAAGTGGGGTATTCATCAGGGTTTCGAAGGTATTCTGCACCCAATGGCATTTTTCGGTATCATTGATGTAGGTATACTCAATACCTATATTGCCAGCATACATCAACTTTAGCTGGGCAAGTATTTCTTTGAGTTTTGCACCTTCTTTAAGCCCTATGAACCGACCTGAAAAGAATGGAGTTTCCATGTCTGCGTCGGTAAGATTAAACAGTTTGTAATCTAAGCGAGCATTACGGTCTTTACGTGTTTTAATCGGGTTGGTGGTAGCAATTAAGTGACCACGCTTTCTGTAAGAACGAATGAGCTCAAAAACTGCCAATTCTTTTTCCAGTTGCACATTAGAAACTGTAGCCTTACCACCTGCAGCTGTGGTAGAATTGGTTAAGTTGCTACTGATAGCAAAATCAAAACCCTCAAAGAATTTTCTCCATTCGGGGTCTACAGTTGTTGCGTCGTTTGCGAAATCCTGATACAGCGATTCGATGTATGCGGGAGTTGGTCCAGTTACGTAAGAATAATCTTTCATCTGTGTGCGGTGCTAATGATTGCCGGCATGAAAAAGCGATGCCTTAATTAAACGATGCAATTTAAATAATTCGGGGGTAAAATGTTAGGGTGTTGGGATATTTATCTGTTTGTCTTGCTAAAATAAAGGTAATATTCTTCTCTTTCCTTTTTATTATAGTTAGTTGTTATGTGTATCTATTTTTAATCATAGTGTTGATTAACCAATTTGTGTGAAATAATACTATTTACTAGGTCTATTGTGTAGTCATCAATTTCAGAGTTTACATATTTTCGAGAGTGTAGTAGACAAAGAATAGAGATAACTAATGCAAGTAGTAAGAAAGTAACGGCACATAATAAATAGAAATAAAAAGCGGGCTACAATAATGAAGCCCGCTTAAAAATGGTATAAGTAGATAGTAATTAGCTTTTGAGGATATCTCTTGAGATAACCAATTTTTGTATCTCTGATGTTCCTTCGCCAATAGTACATAGTTTGCTATCGCGATAGTATTTTTCAACAGGGAAATCTTTGGTATAACCATAGCCACCAAAAATTTGTACAGCGTCGGTAGAAACTCTGACACAGACTTCTGAAGCATAATATTTAGCCATAGCAGATTCTTTAGTCATTTTTTCGCCACGGTTCTTCAAATCAGCTGATTGGTATATCAACATTTCAGAAGCTTCAATTTGAGTAGCCATATCTGCAAGTTTGAAAGCGATAGCTTGGAAGTTAGCAATTGGCTGGTCGAACTGATGGCGTTCTTTGGCATACTTCAATGATGCTTCGTATGCACCTTTGGCAATACCTAATGATAATGCTGCTATAGAAATACGACCACCATCTAGGATTTTCATTGCTTGGTGAAAGCCAGAACCTACTTCACCCATACGCTGATCATCCGAAATACGGCAGTTGTCGAAAACTAACTCTGCGGTTTCGCTTGCGCGCATACCTAATTTGTTTTCTTTTTTTCCGGCGTGAAAACCAGGTGTTCCACGCTCTACAATGAAAGCAGTAACATTGTTTTTGGCTCTTGGTTCGCCAGTACGAGCCAATACTACAGCTACATTACCGCTGATACCGTGTGTGATCCAGTTTTTTGTACCGTTAAGTATCCATCCATCACCATCTCTAGTGGCAGTGCAGCGCATATTACCAGCATCGCTGCCAGTATTTGCTTCTGTTAGTCCCCATGCACCTATCCACTCACCTGTAGCAAGTTTTGGTAAGTATTTTTTCTTTTGTTCTTCTGTGCCAAAATATAGTATATGACCAGTGCACAAAGAGTTGTGTGCGGCTACTGATAGACCAATAGATCCGCATACTTTAGCGATTTCGCTGATAATGGTAACATACTCGAAATAGCCCATGCCAGATCCGCCATATTCTGTAGGAACAAGTACGCCCATTAGCCCTAGTTCGCCCATTTTACGGAATAAATCAATTGGGAATTTCTGAGTTTCGTCCCACTCCATCATATCTGGACGAATATATTTGTTGGCGAAATCGCGTATCATCAGTGCTATCGACTCCTGTGACTCAGTATACTTAAAATCCATATTTATATCGAAACGATGTTTTAATAATAAAACGCAATTTTACAACAATTTTCCGAACCCAACAACCAACTGTTGATACAAACCTATATTCTTAGCAGTATCGATACATTGTTTGAGTATCTGGCTGGTGATTTTTAAAGTCATAATGTCAAATTCGATGTAAAAGCGAAAAGTTCCGGAAGAAACCGGAACTTTTTTAGAAGTTGATGTTTTAGGCGTATGCTCTACTTTATATCTCTATACGGGTATCCTATAAGCCATTCTACATCAGCCTCATTCACTCTACCAACAAAATTTATAATACCATGATTACATCCATTTTTCTGCAAACTTGCGGAAAGCATGTGTTAACTCTGTGATAATACTTTCTTGAGAATCGTATTTCTCACCCAGCGTAGTATGTTCTACCAACAATTCACCATCAATGTAACCAGCACTTGATGCCTGAGCCTGACGACTGATGTTACTGAGGTTTACATGTATATCATGTGATAGCTGGTCGATATTGTTAGTTTGGATTATGAATTGGTTTTCATAATGTTCTACCTCTTTCATAACATCTTCAGCACTATTTTTCCCAGCTATTTCGGTAAGCATGCTTTTCAGAATACTAATTTCTGTTTTGTAAAAGTTTAACCCTCTAAGCCATCTATTGTGCTCGTTATTTACATGCGAAATGTTTACTTTTTTCATTTTTTTAAGTTTTGTCAAAGATACCCACCGCTTGATGGTATGAAGGTGATGACAGTCAGTGAAATTTATGATTGAAGATAGGGTGGCATAAAAAATATTACTATTATTTGGGTCATTTTGGAGAGTATATGTAATGTGATTAAAAACATAGTATTAACTGACAATTATCAAAATAACTAGAATCTCACAAATATATCTTTGACTCCCAAAGACGTATCATGAAAGTTATATTTGAACAAGGCGATAAAGCTCGTCTGGTAACTGGAGGACCAGAAATGACAATAAGAGGGCAACACTATGATGTGGTGAATAACGAATATACAACTGACATAGTAGATTGTATTTGGTATGCAAAAAATAAAAATGGAAAGGAAGTAGTGTGTTATTCGCCATATAGTGTTGATGAGCTAGTAAAAACGAAAAGTCACTAAGCAATGACTACCTAACGAATTTACTAGACACAAGTGCCATAAATGCGCTGGAAACTAGTCTTAAATAATCTGTAAAGAGAAAAATTGCTAGTATAAACTTGTTTTACTAAGAACAATAATACTAGCAATTGGAAACCTGACCATTGTCATGTTTTTGTTTGAGTAAGGTCATAAATAAGCGGAGAGTGCTTGGATAGTTTTGCTCCGTTAAATAAAAGTCAAAATTATGAGTGCATTATTTGTTTTGGTTACAGTAAGTATAGTGGTGGCAGGCTCATTTTTAGGTGCTTTTATATGGAGTGTTAAGAATGATCAGTATGAAGACAGGGAAGGTGCGGCGATGAGAATGCTATATGACGATGAGATACAAAAAATTAAATAGAAACTAAACACCAATCAATATAGTTTATGAACACAGGAATAGATGCGACACATGCCGGAGGTGCAATACAAACGGACAAATTCTTTTACGACAATAAGATCGTAAAATGGTTTGCGTATGCAACCATAATATGGGGCGTTGTAGGAATGCTGGCAGGAATTCTGGCTGCTTTTCAGCTGGTGTATCCATCATTGAATATGGGATACGCTCCTACAACATTTGGTAGGGTAAGACCAGTACACACTAATGCGGTGATTTTTGCATTTGTGGGTAATGGTATTTTTATGGGGGTCTATTATTCATTGCAGCGTTTGTGCAAGGCCCGTATGTATAGTGACAAACTAAGTAAGTTTCATTTTTGGGGATGGCAATCTATTATAGTGTTAGCGGCACTTACATTGCTATTAGGCTACACTAGTGGTAAGGAATATGCCGAGTTAGAGTGGCCCATTGATATACTAATAGCAATAGTGTGGGTAGCATTTGGTTGGAACATGTTTGGTACTATACTGAAACGAAGAGAGCGTCACTTGTATGTTGCTATTTGGTTTTATATAGCCACATTTGTTACGGTAGCATTGCTACACATTGTTAACTCTGTGGAATTGCCATATAGTATGCTGAAATCATATTCGTGGTATGCAGGTGTGCAGGATGCACTGGTGCAGTGGTGGTATGGTCATAATGCGGTGGCATTCTTTCTAACAACTCCTTATTTGGGTCTGATGTACTACTTCATGCCTAAGGCTGCAAATCGTCCTGTGTATTCATACAGGCTGTCAATCATTCACTTTTGGGCATTGATATTCATATATATTTGGGCTGGTCCTCACCACCTTTTATACACTTCTTTGCCTGACTGGGCTCAGTCTTTGGGTACTGTGTTTTCTATAATGCTACTTGCTCCGTCTTGGGGTGGTATGCTCAATGGTTTGCTTACTCTGCGTGGAGCATGGGATAAAGTAAGAGAAGATCCAGTTCTTAAATTTATGGTGGTGGCAGTAACAGCGTATGGTATGGCAACGTTTGAAGGGCCAATGCTGAGCTTGAAAAACGTAAACGCTATCAGTCACTTTACAGATTGGACCATTGCACACGTACACGTAGGTGCTTTAGGCTGGAATGGTTTCTTGACTTTCGGTATACTGTATTATCTGATACCGAGAATTTTCAGAACCAAGCTTTATTCAATCAAAATGGCTAACCGCCATTTCTGGATAGGTACCCTAGGTATAGTGTTATATGTGGTTCCTATGTATTGGGCCGGTTTCATGCAGAGTCTTGCATGGAAAGAGTTTACGCCGGAGGGCACACTGAAGTATCAGTTTATGGATACAGTGAAACAAATGATGCCTTTTTACGCAATGCGTGGTGTGGGTGGTGTATTGTTTCTGATAGGTGCGCTGATCATGTGCTATAACCTATACAAAACAATAAAAACTGGTAATGTAATGAATGAAGAGGCTGCAGAGGCTGTTCCATTGAGTGAAGTATATGTGCCGCATGGCAAACAACACTGGCATAGCTGGATTGAGCGTCGTCCACTACAGATGCTAGTATTTAGCTTGGTGCTGGTAGCGATAGGTGGTGCGTTTGAGATGATACCAACATTTATGGTGAAATCAAACATACCCACTATAGCAAGTGTAAAACCATATACACCATTAGAGCTTCAAGGTCGTGATATATATGTAAGAGAGGGTTGTTATCTATGTCATAGCCAAATGGTAAGACCATTCAGAAGTGAAGTGGTAAGGTATGGTGAATATTCAAAAGCAGGTGAGTTTATATATGACCATCCATTTCAGTGGGGTAGTAAGCGAACCGGACCAGATTTGGCAAGGATAGGAGGTAAATACCCAGACAGTTGGCACTTTAATCACATGTACGAGCCATCAAGCATCTCACCAGGAACTATAATGCCTAACTATCCTTGGTTGTTTGACAACGACCTAGATACAGCAATAACTCCGGCTAAAATAAGGGCTATGATGACAATGGGTGTTCCTTATCCGGCAGGGTTTGATAAAATAGCCAATGCTGACCTGATAAAACAAGCAGATGGTATAGTGGCAAATTTGGCAAAAGATAAAATAGGTATCAAAAACAACAAAGAAATAATAGCCCTGATAGCCTATCTGCAACGTGTGGGTACTGATATAAAACTGGAGCAGAAAACAACTTCTAATTAAAAAAACTAACTACAATGAAATTCATACATTATCTAGAGACAATAACAGGAGTGGGTATATACCCACTCACGTCTCTCACGATGTTCTTTCTGTTCTTTGCCGTAGTAAGCACCTGGGCATACAAAGCAGATAAGAAATACATAAATACAATGAAACAAATACCGTTTCCCGAAGGAGAAAACGAGTAATATCTAACACAATATAAAAAGGCAATTATATGCTATTGAATAAAAAAACTTCCTTGCTTACTGTTGCAGCACTAATGCTGACAGCAGGTACTCTACAAGCCGCAGAAACCAGCAATGGTGGTAATGATGGGTATAACACTACCCTAATAAGTCTAGTAAGTCTGATTTTGATTCTCCTATTTGTGATAGGAGTGCTTGCAGGTACACTACGTCAATTGACATTTGTAACCAGAGAAAAAATGTACAAGGAGAAAAAAGACAAAAACAACACACTGAAAATATTATTGTTGTTTGTTGCGACAACTTTTTCTGCCTTGGCTGCTACTGCGGCTGATGCGGTAGAAGTAGCGCCGGCACCTGCAATACAGTCGATAGACGGGATACCAGTAGAAGAGTTTTATGTTATTATTTCTGTTATAGCACTTGAATTGTTGGTGATAGGTGCACTGATGATTTTTATCAATGTGCTGTTGCGTATCATTAGAAATACGCCTGAGATGGAACAGAAAGCTCAGGAAATGGCTAAGAAAAGCTGGTTTTGGGATAATTTCAACAAAGCCGCCTCTCTCGACAAAGAACAAGAAGTACTGTTGGACCATAATTATGATGGTATTCAGGAGCTAGACAATAGCTTGCCGCCATGGTGGAAATATGGTTTCTACCTAACGATAGTGGTAGGTGTTATTTACATCTACAGGTTTCACTTTTCGCACGATGGAATGAGCCAGCAAGAGGAATATCTGGCAGAAATGCAACAAGGTGAGGAAGATAAAGCCGCATACTTGGCAAAATCTGCTAACAATGTTGACGAAAATACTGTTGTTTATCTTACAGATGCCGCATCAATAGCAGCAGGTAAAGAAATGTACGGTAAATCGTGTGTTGCTTGTCACCTAGCAGATGGAGGTGGTAGCGTGGGACCAAACCTTACAGATGAATACTGGATTCATGGAGGTGGTATAAAAGACATCTTCAAGACATTGAAATATGGCTGGCAAGAAAAAGGCATGAAGTCTTGGAAAGATGACTATTCGCCAAAGCAGCTACAGGAAATAGCAAGTTTTGTGAAGTCGCTTAAGGGAACTAAATCTGCTACACCTAAAGATGCGCAAGGGGAACTATACATAGAAGCAGGAGTAGTGAAGACAGCTGCAGTGGATAGCAGCGCGGCTACAGAGAAAAAATAAGGAATAAATACAAACCAAGATTATGTCAGCGTTGAAAGACAAGAATGAGTCGTTTAGGGATAAAGTAGCCACAGTAGATCAGAAAGGTAAACGGATATGGGTATTCCCCCAGAAACCCTCAGGCAGGTTTTATAACATGCGCAACCTGGTTACAGTTTTTTACCTGATTATGTTTTTTGGTTTGCCATTTATTAAGGTAGACGGTCATCCGGTTTTTTTGATAAACATACTGGAGCGGAAATTTATCTTGTTTGGTCAGATATTTTGGCCTCAAGATTTTTTCATCTTTGCCTTGGGGATGGTGGTATTTATAGTTTTTATAGCTCTTTTTACTGTTGTTTTTGGAAGAGTGTTTTGTGGCTGGGCATGTCCGCAAACAGTATTTATGGAGATGATATTCCGTAAGATTGAATACTGGATAGACGGGAATGCTGCTGAGCAGAAAATGCTAGAGAAAAGTGCCTGGAATGGCAAAAAAATCAGAAAAAGACTGACTAAATGGTTTGCATTCTGGATAGTAAGTTTTTTAATTGCAAACACGTTCTTAGCATATATAATAGGAGTAGATGAGCTGGAGAAAATGGTAAGAGAACCACTGTCTCTGCATATGGGTACATTTTCTGCATTGGCATTGTTTACCACTATATTTTTCTTTGTGTATCTGTGGATGCGTGAGCAGATTTGCACAGTCATTTGCCCCTATGGGCGCATGCAAGGAGTGCTTCTTGATAGAGATTCAATAATAGTAGCTTATGATTACAAGCGTGGTGAAGAAAGAGGTAAGTTTCATAAGAACGAAGAGCGTACCATAGGAGATTGTGTAGACTGTGCTCAGTGTGTAAAGGTTTGCCCTACAGGAATAGACATCAGAAATGGTACTCAGCTAGAATGTATCAATTGCACTGCTTGTATAGATGCTTGCGACCATATGATGGATGCAGTAGGTATGCCGCGGGGATTGATAAGATATGCGTCAGAGAATAATATCTCTAAGAAAAGAGCTTGGCATTTTACATGGCGCATGAAAGCTTACTCTGTGGTAATGGTATTGCTACTAGGTATTTTAGTGTGGTTGCTGGCCAGCAGAACAGATGTAGGAGTGACAATACTACGCACCCCTGGTCAGTTGTATCAGGAGCATCCAGGAGGGCAAATGAGCAATCTATATAGTTATAAATTACTCAACAAAACCTTCTTTGATAAAGAAGTAACACTTGTGCCAGAAAACTTTAAAGGTAGTATCAAGCTAGTAGGAGAAAATAGTATAATAATACCTAAAGATGGTACCGTGACGGGAAATATGTTTGTGTATGTAGATGCAAATGATGTGACAGGTAGAAAAACACAGTTGAAAATAGGCGTATATTCTGGTAAGGATAAGATAACTACCATTACTACTTCATTTCTCGGACCATTTGGTAATGGTAAGTAATTAAGAATAAAAAGCAAATTAATATGAAAATAAGTTGGGGGTGGAAGGCTGGATTGCTATATGGAGCGTTCGTGGCCATGATGGTGACACTTGTAGTAGCAAGCAGCAGGCAGAAAATAGATTTGGTATCTAAAGACTACTATAAAGATGAAATAGAGTATCAGCGAGTGATTGATGCAGGTAAAAATCAATCGGAGTTATCTGTGCCATTAGTTATTCGTGCTAACGAATCTGTAGTTAGTGTTGAATTTCCTGGGGAGTTTAAGGATAAAATAGTGAAGGGAGAATTATATTTTTATTCGCCTGTAAATGACAAATGGGATCGTAAGATATCATTAATTGCAGAAAATAACAGTATGTCAATAGACAGAAGCAAGCTGCAGAAGACCAGATATACTATGAAGATAAACTGGGAAGTGGATGGGAAAAAATATTATCAAGAAACTGCAATTAATCTGAACTAAAATGGGCACTGCAGCAATATTGATGGCGTTTTTGATGGGATTTACTGGTAGCCTGCATTGTGCAGGTATGTGTGGACCTATAATATGGATCATGCCTTTTCAGGTATTTTCTGGATTACAGAAAATGCTGGCTATTGCGTTGTATCACATAGGTCGTATTAGTGTATATGCACTTATGGCTGTGGTGTTACATTCGTTCAAAGAACTATTTAACCCCAGAGTGCAGCAATACGTATCTGTTTTTTCTGGTGTGTTGCTTCTTATAGCAGGTATCATAACATTTGTGCCAGGACATAGTGTCAAATTTAAATTGCCTTGGAGCGAGCTAGTAAAAAAAATGCTTGGCAAAGTAATAGGTAACCCTGGATTGGGGGCCATAGGTGCTGCTGGTATATTGAACGGATTGCTGCCATGTGGACTTGTATACATGGCACTATCAGCTACCATGGCTATGCCTACTGCAGCAGGAGCAGCGATGCTAATGTATGTATTTGGGGTGGGTACAATGCCAATGCTAGTAGGAATAACATTATTGAAATCTAGGATGAATTTTGTGAAAGGGGTGAATATTAAAAGATTTGCACCCGTTATAGTATTTTCATTTGGTTTACTATTTGTACTTAGAGGGCTCAACCTTGGTATACCTTACCTAAGTCCAAAGGTGGAAATGACAGCAAAAGAAGTGAAATCGTCATGCTGCCATAAAAAGTGATTTTAAACAATTTAGTGTGTGACAAAAGTCACTTTGTATTGGCGATTTACACAATAAATTTGCTCCTAACATTTAAGAATGGGGCAAACAGCAACACAAAATGTAGAACATGCATTGGAAGGCAAGATAATTGGCTTAAATTTAGGCATGCCATTTACTAACCTCGATAATACCACATTTCAAGCTTTATTTAATTATGCTAGTATAGGTATCCTTATTGCGAATTCGCAAGGTGTTATACAGATGGCTAATAAATATGTGGAGCAGCAGTTTGGTTATGTATCTGACGAACTAACTGGAAAAAAAGTAGAAAATCTTATCCCATCAAGGTATGCGCATAGGCATATACAGCATAGAGAAAAATTCAGTGCAGACCCTCATAGTAGACCTATGGGATTGGGCATGGAGTTGGCTGGCGTGAAAAAAGATGGATCTGAGTTTCCTGTTGAGGTAAGTCTAGGTCATTATAAAATAGATGGTCAGAGTTTTGCACTAGCTTTTATTAATGATATCACACAGCGAAAAGAAACAGAACAGGCAATCATTCAACTGAATGCACATCTAGAAGAAAAAGTAAAAGAAGGTTCGCAGTCGCTGGCTATAACAGTAGCACAATTGGGTAGCCAAATTAAAGAGACTGAAAGAAAAGATGCAGAATTACAAAGAGTTAATAACTTCTTGAATAATATTTGGAATCATGCTGGTGCCATAATATTTGTTTGCGATACCAATGGTTTGATTCAGTTTTTCAATCCTTCTGCTGAGAAATGGTTGGGTTACAAATCAGATGAGGTCATCAACAAAATATCTATAGCTTCATTTCATCTGGAAAGTGAATTGCAAAAAAAAGCACTGGAGTTATCTGCTTTGACAGACACTGAAATAAAAGCAGATTTTGAGGTATTCACTACTGCGTCTAAACTTAATTTGGGAAACAATCAGGAATGGCATTACAGGCGTAAGGATGGTAGTACATTTTATGTATCTCTGAATGTAACACCTCTTAAAGATAGCTACAATACCATATCTAGCTACTTGGGAATCGCTATTGACGTATCTGATAAGAAAAAAGCAGAAATTGAAATATTAGCTGCTTTGGAGAAAGAGAAAGAGTTGAATGAACTCAAATCAAGATTTGTATCAATGGCATCTCATGAATTTCGTACACCTTTAAGTGCAGTATTGTCTTCAGCTTACCTTTTGTCTAAATATACAAAGGCAGAAGAACAACCAAATAGAGAAAAGCACATACAGAGAATTGTTTCATCCGTTACATCTCTTACTGAGATTTTAAATGATTTTCTTTCAGTGGGTAAGATTGAGGAAGGTAATATAGTAGCTAAAAACACTGAATATGATGTGCAGCAACAAATGCACGAAATAATTCAAGGTGTGCAGCATTTGTTCAAAAAAGGTCAACACGTTGATTATAAACATGAAGGAAATGGTTCGATAGTGCATTTAGATTCTTCAATGATGAGGCACATTGTATCCAATCTTTTATCAAACGCCATTAAATTTTCTGTAGAAGATTCTGTTGTAGAATTGACTACTAGGTGTGATGAAGGTAAGCTTATACTATCTGTTAAGGATAACGGGATAGGTATACCCGAAGAAGACTTACAGCATTTATACAGACGTTTTTTTCGTTCGTCTAACGTTACCAATATTCAAGGCACTGGCTTAGGGTTGCATATTGTAAGTAAATATACTGAACTGATGAATGGCGAAATAACCTGCGAAAGTAAATTGGGAGAGGGTACTACATTCACCATAACGTTTTCACAAAACAACTAACTATTATTATGAAGACTATTCTTATAATTGAGGATAATGAAGATATAAGAGAAAATGTAGAAGAGATACTTACACTCTCTGATTATGCTGTCATAACTGCACGTAACGGCAAAGAAGGTATAGAAACTGCACAAAAAAAGCAGCCAGACCTAATAATTTGTGACATTATGATGCCTGGTATTGATGGCTATGGCGTGCTTCATGTGCTACATAAAGATCCTCTTACACAATCTATACCGTTCATATTCCTTACTTCTAAAAGCGAACGTAGCGATTTCAGGGCGGCAATGGAGTTAGGAGCCGATGATTACATAACCAAACCATTCTCGGGCAATGAGTTGTTGAATGCAATAGAGAGTAGGTTTAAAAAGGTAGAACTCATTAAAAAGAATCTGCCTGCTGATATAAATGGTGTCAATGAACTAATAGGAGCTCTAGATAACAAAAAATCATTGAAGGAGCTTACTGAGCAGAGTAATACGAATACGTACAAGAAGAAACAACTGATATACAAAGAAGGTAACAACCCTCACTATCTCTACTATGTGGTGAGTGGTAAAGTAAAAACGTATAAAACTCATGATGATGGTAAAGATCTGGTAATGGATCTTTATAATACAGGAGATTTTCTGGGATATCTAGCTTTACTGGAGGGTGGAGCGTATAAAGAAAATGCTGAAACGATGGATGAAACAGAGTTGGCATTGATTCCACGCAAAGATTTTGAGGATTTGATTCACAATAACCACGAAATAGCCAAGAAGTTTATTGCTATGCTTGCCAAAAATCTGACAGAAAAAGAAGAACATCTGTTAGGGATAGCCTATAACACACTGAGGAAAAAAGTAGCTGAAGCCTTAGTTAGTCTTCAGAAAAAGTATCATACTAATAAGAATGAACCATTTTTGATAGACATAAGCAGAGATGACTTGGCAACTATAGCAGGTACTGCATCTGAGTCATTAATACGTACCCTCAGCGATTTCAAAAGTGAGCAACTGATAGATATTAAGTCTGGTAAAGTGATAATTACCGATGAAAAGAAACTGCAGAATTTGATAAGGTAAATCTGTGTTTTTTATGTGTGCAGTATAGAAAACATTACCTTTGAAACTTAATTATGGCGGTTTTTTACGAGATAGAGCAGTTGCCGGTGTTTCACAAAGCTGCTATAACAATAGGTACGTTTGATGGGGTGCATAATGGTCACAAGGCAATATTGCAAGAAGTAGTTGGTCATGCCAAAGCTTCTGGCGGAGAGAGTATATTATTAACTTTTGAGCCACATCCTAGAAAAGTACTTTTTCCTGATCAGCCATTAGGTATCATCACTCCATTGCAGCAGAAACTAAAGTTGATAGCTGATACGGGTATACAACATATAGTAGTAGTTCCGTTTACTGCTGCATTTGCAGCTTTGACGGCTACTGAATACATAAAGCAGTTTATAGTAAAGATTTTTCAACCTCATTCAATTATAATAGGCTACGACCACCATTTTGGTCATGACCGTACTGGCAACATTAACTTACTGAGGCAGTATGCAGCAGAATGCAACTATGAAATTGCTGAAATTCCAGCCCAGCTAATATCGGCTGCAGCAGTAAGTTCCACCAAAATTCGCAACGCTATTATTACAGGTCGTATATCAGAAGCCAATGCAATGCTAGGGCGGTGTTACTCTTTTGTGGGTAGGGTAGTGCATGGCAAGAAATTAGGAAGGACGATCGGTTACCCTACTGCTAATTTACAACTTACAGATAATGATCAGGTCACGCCAGCTAATGGAATATATGCAGTTATGGTATTGTATGACGGTGCTGCTTATGGTGGTATGATGAGTATAGGGTACAATCCTACTGTGACAAACAGTAAAGATGTGAAGATTGAAGTGAATATTTTTGACTTTGATCGAGATATTTATGACAAGGAATTAGAGGTGATGGTTTTAAGTAAACTACGTGATGAGGAAAAATTTGCATCGCTTGAAGTGCTGAAGCTACAATTGCATGCTGACAAAGAAGCGTCACTTAAATTGCTTAGTTCTTAAAGTTAAAGTTATACTCACAGAAATTTGTTGACTGAGCACTATTATATTATTACATTTTAATATATTAGGTGCATTTTCTGCTGTAAGTTCCTTTCAATTAGTGCTATTTCTGTTTTCAGATATCAAAATTTAGCAGTAAATTGCGGCGCAATCGTTCAGGTCAGAGCGATTTATACTGATATACGATATGAACTTTCAACTAACTGAAGAGCAGGTAGCCGTACAGATGGCGGCTAGGGATTTTGCAAGAAATGAATTACTTCCCGGTGTAATAGAGCGTGATGAGCATCAGAAATTTCCGGCTGAACAAATTCAGAAACTTGGTGAGCTAGGATTTATGGGGATGATGGTTGACCCTAAGTATGGTGGATCAGGAATGGATTCTATATCCTATGTTCTGGCAATGGAGGAGATCTCTAAGATAGATGCTTCTGTGTCAGTATGTATGAGTGTGAATAACTCATTGGTGTGCTGGGGACTAGAGAAATATGGTAACGAAGAACAAAAACAAAAATACCTAATAGAGTTAGCTACTGGTAAGAAAATAGGTGCGTTTCTTCTAAGCGAACCAGAAGCTGGATCTGATGCTACTTCTCAGCGTACTACTGCCGAGGATATGGGCGACTATTACTTGCTTAATGGTACTAAAAACTGGATTACAAACGGTAATTCTGCTTCTTACTATTTGGTAATAGCACAAACATACCCAGAGAAAGGTCACAAGGGTATCAATGCATTGATAGTAGAAAAAAATAGCCCAGGAGTAACGGTAGGTGCAAAAGAAAATAAACTGGGTATACGTGGTAGCGATACACACAGTATCATGTTTCAGGATGTAAAAGTTCCCAAAGCAAATCGTATTGGTGATGATGGTTTTGGTTTCACTTTTGCTATGAAGGTATTGGCAGGTGGCAGAATAGGTATAGCTGCACAGGCATTAGGTATAGCTAGTGGTGCCTACGAACTGGCACTAAAATACTCTAAGGAGCGTAAGGCTTTTGGTACTGAGATATCTAACCATCAGGCCATTGCATTCAAGCTGGCTGATATGGCTACAGAGATAGAAGCTGCTCGTTTGCTGTGCCTGAAGTCTGCATGGACTAAGGATCAGGGACTAGATTACACGCTCTCTGCATCAATGGCTAAGTTGTTTGCATCTGACATTGCTCAGCGTGTAACTAATGAGGCAATTCAGATACATGGTGGATATGGCTACGTAAAAGAATTCCACGTAGAGCGTTTGATGCGTGATGCCAAAATTACGCAGATATACGAAGGTACAAGTGAGGTGCAGAGAATAGTAATAAGTCGCACTGTACTGAAAGGGTAATACAATATATTAAAGCAATAAATGTTACAAAAGCCATCCTCTCGGATGGCTTTTGTAGTTATAAAGTTTCTGAATCATAGCATTTTACCCGTATAAAAGCATGTTTTACCTGATGCATTATTAGTGTTCGTTCTAGTTCTGAAATTTCAAGCGCACACATAGTTCATTTTTTGGGTCCATCGCATGATTACAGTACAAAATACGTACCTTTGTGACTCTAAATTTCATATGAAGAATATTCGCAATTTTTGTATAATAGCACACATCGACCACGGTAAAAGTACACTAGCCGATCGTTTACTAGAATTCACCAAAACCATATCGCACAGAGATATGCAAGCACAGGTGCTTGACGATATGGACCTGGAGCGTGAAAAAGGAATTACCATCAAGAGTCACGCAATTCAGATGGACTATGAATGGAAAGGAACTAAATATACCCTCAACCTTATAGATACTCCTGGTCACGTAGATTTTTCTTACGAGGTTTCGCGTGCATTAGCAGCCTGTGAGGGAGCATTATTGTTGGTTGATGCTTCGCAAGGTATACAAGCCCAAACACTTAGTAATTTGTACTTGGCACTAGACAATGACTTGGAAATAATACCAGTCATTAATAAAATAGACATGGACGGTGCCATGATACCAGAGGTTACAGACCAGATAGTGGATCTAATAGGCTGCAAACCAGAGGAGATATTGCTGGCAAGTGGTAAA
>CAZRPA010000037.1:0-28135 GCA_964601855.1 uncultured Flavipsychrobacter sp.
TGGGTTTTGGGCAAACTGATTGATGATTAAAAACTGTTGCAGGTATTTGTCGCTCAACTTGCGGGCCATACTAGCTAGCACCTTGGGGTTATACCACCAGTTGCTGTGCTCAAATTTGTCCATTTGCCAAGCCTGCTCTTTATTCACCAGTTTTATCAGTTGCAGCCCGAACTCGTAGTGGCTTTGCCCCAATGTAGTGCCTATGTGCAGCTCTTTAAAGTCTGCCGCCCGGCTACCGTATCGCTCAGCCTGTGCCACTTGCCCGTCGTAGGTGAGGCTACGGGCCAATGCTATATTGTACCATCCGTAGCCCGGGGTAGATCCACCTGCCCTTATCATATTGCGAGCCAGTGCTGCACCATTTTTGGGGTTGGCTTTGTATATGTGTAGTATGGTGGTGAAGTAGGCCCACTCTTGCAGGCGTTTATCACCAGCATCTTGTTCGCTGGCTATTTTATACTCCGCCTCTGCCGTCCTGAAGTCGCCACATATACTTTTGAAGTTAGCATAGTTATTGTGGGGCAGTCTGCCATTTTTGCGCATCAGCTCAAAGTAGTACTCAGCCGAATCTATTCTGAAGTTGTAGGCATGCAGTATGTTTTTGTAGTGATATACGCCACTTTTTTCCTGAGCTATATAACCCGGCGGGAACAAGGTAGTATTGATAGCCTTGTTCTTATCTATCCTTCGCATACCACTATCCAAATAACGGTTAGCTAGGGCTTCATTTTCATCTATTGTATTCTTCAGAAAAGGATACTTGGCAGATGTGTAAAATCGATTGCGGTGTACGGTCCATGCCAGCATGTTGTAGGGGTCGAGGTAGTACTCGCGCTGAAAATTGTATTTTATCGCCCTCCTCAGTACTGGTATTATTTTTTCGGGTTGGTCGGTATTGCCATAGGCGTGTACTAGCGTATTGGCAATGGTCGTGTAGTCTATCTGAAAGTTGTAGGCGGGTAGTAAAATAAGTATATTATCAGACCTTACACTTAGTGCTCGTTTATAGTCGCGCTCCAGTAGTTGCAATGCCTTTTCCAGAGCCACTATTGCATTCCTGAATCCTGCATAGTCGGCAGCATGATTGTACTTATATATTCCCTCAAACATCCACCCTACATAGTAGGTGCTGTCCGTTCTTTTAAACTCTCTAGACCTCGGTAGTGCGTCCTCGCCATACATGTTTTCTATGGCTCGCTTGGCGTCTATATTGGCTCTTTGTGCCTCCTTGCCTGCCGGATGTTTAGGCATTAGTTCTGGTGGCAGCTCGCGTTGCACACCACCACGTTGTGCATAACTCATTACAGCCACACACAGCATACACACCATACTTATTGCAGTGTATATGTGTATCATGCTCCTCCTCACTGCTGCTATACTATCAGTAGCCATTTGTATGCCGCCGTTGCCAGCGAATATCATTTTATATACTTTTTGTAAAACCACAATCTTTAGCCTGATCATAAAAAGCACCTAGCCAAACAACCTCAACTTTGCCAGTCGCTCACATTCTTTCACTATTATCGATTCCAGTGCTTTCAGCTTACCATCTTTGTTTCTATACATCAGTCGGTGCTCTAGCACAGCACGGGTTATGTCGCGCACATCATCTTCAGTTACAAATGTTCTGCCCTTTACCAGTGCATAGGCTCGCAGACACTTCAGAAAGGCTATACCGCTTCTAGTAGATGCCCCCAGCGATATATCGGGGTGAGTGCGGGTTTGCCGAACGATATTACTTACGCCCCTCACTATTTCTTCGTGTATATGCACTTGTCCTGCTTGGGCTTGTAGGTCCAGTATGTCGTGCATGGTCAGCACCTGTTGCAAGTCTGTAAGATTGCGTGCTATTTGCAGATACTCTCTGTAAATGTTCATTTCGGTTTCTTCGTCCACATACCCAAAGTATATTTTCATAAAGAACCTATCTAGCTGTGCAGCAGGTAGTGGGTAAGTACCCTCCATTTCTATGGGGTTCTGAGTAGCTATCGTAAAGAACATTTGCTCCAGCATCAGCGTGCTATCGCCCACTGTTACCTGATGCTCTGCCATAGCCTCTAGAAGGGCACTCTGCACCTTGGGCGATGCACGGTTTATCTCATCTGCCAGCAGCACATTGCAAAACAGAGGTCCTTTTTTGAATACAAACTCTTTCGATCGGTCGTCAAATATATGCGTACCTATCAGGTCCATAGGTAGCAAATCGGGGGTAAACTGTATACGCTTAAACAGTACGTGCCCGGCATCGCTGCCACCACTTATGCACTGTGCCAGTGTACGGGCCAGTACGGTTTTGCCGGTGCCTGGGTTATCTTCCATCAGTATGTGCCCACCCGCCAGCAGGCATGTTATCACCATGTCTATTTGGGTACGTTTGCCTCGTATCACCTGCTCCATTTGGCAGGCCAGCCGGGCTATTGCCTCTGTAGCGTCTATCTTATTTTCTTCGGCAGGCAGTGTTTCGGTTATAGCGTCTGTCATGTGTATTATACTTTATACAATTTTACACCATAATAATTTACCATCTCATTGCTGCGTTGTAATTTTTTGTGAAAACAAATGTGTGGCAGTATTGCACTTTTACCGGTAGTTCTTTAATGCTGTTCGATTCAACTAAGCGAAAGTTAAATACTTTATCATTTTTTCTCTTTCAGCACAAACGAATTAAAGAATCTATCCATCGACTTATTGTTGTCATTTTTGGTTTCGCAGCCTACTTCTAGTATATATGCTCTGTTTTTTACCAGATACACGTGTAGTTTCATGATACCCTGCCCTTCCATAAAGCTAATTTTCACCTCTCTGCCCGGGTAGGAGCTTAGCAACACTCTCTTTTCTTCTATTATCTGTCCTTTTAGGTTGTTTACAGTGCCTTTTATAGCATTCTCAAAAAACTCATCAATATATTCATCCTTAAAATCTGAGTTCACCAAGCTGTCTGGATAGTCTGAGTAGATGAGCCCATACACCGAGTTTTCGTCTTTGAATTTGCCCACTTCATACATCAGTATGTTCATATTCAGCTCGCCTATTTCGGTTTGTATCTTCCGCTCAGACTCCTCTGGTTTTCTGGGAAACTCTACACTGAAAGCATTTTCTTTTGGCTGAATTTTCACCCATGTTTCGGGCGCAAACCCCGATAACAATACCACCAGCAATATAGCTGCACCTATTCTTATACTATTCATAATCTGTTATCCTCCTTGTAATTTTTTACAGTTTGTATGTAAAGTTACTTAAACTTAGCAACCGTATCAATTGCTCGTTCCCATGCACAGCAAAGCCACCCTTTGCGGAGTGGCTTTACTATTTATTTGTGTATTGTACTACTAATTAATGTGCGTGATGGTGGTGATGCATAGCATGAGCATCAGCGAGCTTGAAGAAACCTTCTTCGTCTATTTCCTGATGGTCAGTAGCAAACTGAGTCTCTAGGAAGCTAAACAAACGACCGAACAACAAACGACGGTATGTTTCATCCATCATTTTTTCGTCCTTGGTTAGTGTTTTCAGGTATCCGTCCATCCATGGTGTTTCGTCCTCGTCATCGGGGCCCATACCAAAGTAAGCTAGCACACGTGTTTTTACGTCTGTTATCACTTCATCGCGAGTCACGTTAATGCCATTTCTGCCCATTATAGTGTCGCTTATCAGCTGCCAGCGCAATTGGTGCTCAAAGCCTGGGAATTCACTTTCTACTTCGTCGGCCGACTTCATTTTTTCACCACCTTCGCGCATCCAGCGTTTCAGGAAGGTTTCGGGTAGCTGAATAGGCGTGTTGTGTACCAACAGCTCAAACATCTCATTGTGCAGACGCTCGCCAGCTATGCGGTCAAATTCTTTCTCCAGCTCTGTTTTTACTAGCTCTCTGAATTCTGTTTCGTTGTTGATGTTCTTACCCGGAAACACTTTTTCGTACAATTCGCTGCCCATTTCGGCAGGTATCAGGTGTCCTACTTTGGTGATGGTCATCTTGCAGGTTTGGCTAGCTGCTTCAGCATCTAGCTTCAATCCTTTCAGGTATCCTGCCAGTTCCTCTTCCGTACATACCGATGCTGGAGTAAATACCAGTGTGTCTTCTGGTTTTTTGCCCATTAGCATTTCCTTTAGCTTTGCTGGCATTTTGTCTAGCACCTCAGTATCTTCTACTTTTTCGCTGCCACTAGCCACATTGCCTTCTGCATCACACAGCTCATAAGTGCTGTATATGATGTTTTCTTTGTCGGTTACTTCCAGTTGTGCATCTACCTTGCCCGATCTGCGTTTGATGCGATCCATCTCATCATCCATCATTTTTTCGGTTACAGGTATTTTGTAGCGGGTCATTTTCGATGCTTTTATTACTGAGTCTACATCAAAATCTGGCTTCAGTCCTATCTCAAACGTGAAATCCACATCAGTAGGGTTGGCCATACTTAGGTGATAGTCGTTTTCGGGAGGCAGTATCATAGGCTGAGCAAATATTGCTATTCGCTCATTCTTCATATACGTTTCCAGTTCTCTACCTGCTACTTTTATCACTTCTTCGTTAAACACCGATGGACCGTACATCTTACGTATCATACCAGTAGGCACCATACCCTTTCTGAAGCCAGGTACATTTGCTGTTTTGGCATATTGTTTAAGTGTCTTCTCAAACGACGGCATGTAGTCGTCCTTTACAAGTTTCACGGTTATCTTGTCATGCAACGTACCTATGTTTTCGCGCGTTACAGTAGCCATAAGTTGTTATATTTTTAAGAGTTAAAAAAACAACCGGTCCCTATTTTGAGGTCCGGCTTGCTGTTAAAAAGCGTGCGAAGATACAACTTTCCATACAGGTAATTATATAATTGTTATCTCTGGTGGGTGCTAGTGTTATCTGGGTATTATGGCAAAATAGTGTTATAAAAATGTATGTCCACGCATACATAAACCAAAAATAATTAATACTATAGCACCTAAAAAGGATATACATCCATTCTCTTTATGTATAAAATCCTACCCCCACTCTCAAAAAACAATAGCCCTTGTCCCGCTAAAAATTAATTTTGTGGCGATAATGCCGTCAAACACCCATACCGATTACTTCAGTACAGATACCGCTTTCGATAGTTTGTATCCTATTTACATCCGCAATCTGTCTGAGATGCACTGGACTCCCTTGCACATTGCCCGTGCAGCAGGTCATTTTTTGGCAGCTACGCCCAATGCCCGCATTATAGACATAGGGGCTGGTGCTGGAAAGTTTTGCATAGCAGCAGCACACTTCACCACTGCTACCTATCATGGTATAGAGCAGCGGCGCAACTTTGTACAAGCAGGAAATAAGGTTATAGCTAAGTTAGGTATCGCTAATGCCGAGCTTCTACACGGCAATTTCACCGACCTCGACCTATCTACTTATACAGGCATCTATTTCTACAACTCTTTTCACGAAAACATAGTACTAGAAGACTCGCTAGACGACAAAATAGAACGCTCTTCCGAACTTTATGAACTGTACACTCAGCACCTGATCAGTCAGCTCAAGGCAATGCCTAATGGCACTCGCCTGGCCACCTATTGGCTATCAGTAGCCGAAATACCCGGCTGCTACAAGCTCTGCGCCACCTTTCACAATGACCTGCTGAAACTGTGGATTAAGGAGTATTAGTAGCTTGTACTTGTATTATAAATTTAGATTCGTTCCTCACTCATTTTTTTATCATCCTTCCTTACCTTCATAGTCATTATGAAAACTGCTACCAACAAAGAAGATCTGTTTCAAGACCGATATAATAACCTCAACGACCGCCAGCGCGATGCTGTGGACACTATATATGGCGCTGTAATGGTAATAGCCGGACCCGGTACTGGCAAAACCGAAGTGCTGGCTATGCGTATAGCCAATCTGCTACGTAGCGAGGCACAGGTGCAACCCCAAGAAGTGCTGTGCCTTACCTACACCGACGAGGCCACTAACTCTATGCGCCGCCGACTGGTGCAGATAACTGGGCCGGCAGCACACAAGGTCAACATCCATACCTTTCATGGCTTTTGCAATATGGTCATTCAGGCCAACCCCGACTATTTTTCTCGCCGGGAAATGCAACCGCTTGACGACTTAGAAAAAGCAGAGATACTACACCAAATGCTGGAGGAGCTACCACAAGGGCACCTGCTACGCAGGCTGAGCGGAGAGCTATACTACGATACCAAAAGGCTGGTGAAGCTGTTTGATATGATGAAGCAAGAGCACCTCACACCCACTCTCATATCTGATGCTATTGACGACTACCTTGCCGACCTACCCAACAGGGAAGAATATATCTATAAAGTAAACAGTAAAAACAACAAAAAAGGCGACCTCAAGCAATCTAAAATTGACGACGAAAAACGTAAAATGGAGATTACCAGAGCTGCCGCTGCACTTTTCAGTAACTATCAGGAGCGTATGCGTGCCGCAGCCCGCTACGACTATCACGACATGATACTCTGGGTGCTAGATGCATTCAGCAAACATCCGGTATTGCTACAAAGCTATCAGGAGCGATACCAGTACATACTAGTAGATGAGTTTCAGGATACCAATGGTGCCCAAAACGAATTACTGAAATACCTGACCTCCTATTGGGACAATCCCAATGTGTTTGTGGTGGGCGACGACGACCAAAGTATATATGAGTTTCAGGGGGCGCGTATCCGCAATATCATTGACTTCTACGACAGACACAGTGCCGACATCAAGGTAATAGTACTGCCCCAAAACTATCGCTCTTCGCAGGCTGTGATAGATAGGGCTATGGCTACCATACAGCACAACAAACAACGCCTCATCAATCAGCTACACAGCCTGCAACTAGATAAAAATATTGTGGCTGCCAATCCTCGTTTTCTGGAAGGCAAAGACACTGTGGAGCCAGAGATAAGAGTGTATCACAATGTACTACATGAAGAGGCGCACATAGTGATGCAGATAGAGGCACTGAGAGAGAAAGGAGTGCCCCTGCGCGACATAGCAGTGCTATATGCACAGCACAAACAAGCAGATAACATCATAGCCCTCATGGAGCGAAAGGGCATTGCTTACAACCTGAAAAAGGAAGTAAATATACTTGCCGACCCACTCATTACCCAGTTGCTCAATGTGCTACGATATCTGGATGCCGAGCGCAAAAAAACCTTTGATGGTGAGGAGCTGTTATTTGAGCTCATGCATGCTCCTTACTTTGGTATAGCCCCAAATGACATAGCCCTACTGGCACTATACATGCAGCAACAGCGCAAGGAGAAGGGAGCTATCAGATGGCGAATGGCACTATCTAACCCGCTGATGATAGAAGCCCTCAACCTACCGTCTGCCAAGAGTATGCACCGCCTAGGGCAAAACCTCGACCACTGGGAGCAGCAGCAATTAGCTATGCCACTGCCACTACTGGTAGAGAAAATAATACACGAAAGTGGTATGATAGCCAATGTGCTAAAAACCGCACAACACCTCAATACCATACAACTCATACACACGTTCTTCAGCTTTGTGAGCGATGTGTATGCCCGCAACATCCGTATGCGCATTCCAGAGTTTCTGCGCATGATAGAACGTATGGAAACAGAAGGCATTACCCTGCCCATGCAGCGAGTGGTACAGTCTGAGAATGGAGTGTATTTCTACACTGCTCATGGTGCCAAGGGCAATGAATTTGAGTATGTATTCCTCATTGGTTGCACCACTGGTTTCTGGGAAAAGAAGAAGTCAGGGATGGGTACCTTCTCCCTACCCGACACACTTACTGCTACTACCGACGATGTAGATAGTTCGTACAAAGTAGAAGTAGCCCGCCGTTTGTATTACGTAGCACTTACTCGTGCCCGCAAGCACTTGTACATATCTTACGCACTCAACGACAACAATGGCAAGGGACTGGAGCCATCAGCATTTATAGACGAAATAGCGCATACCGATGGTGCCAATAGAATAGTGCTGAGCACAGACCAGATACTGAAACATATAGAGTGGGCACTAACACCCGTACCAGATGTGCGCATACGTACTACCAATGCACAGTGGATAGACCGCAATTTGCAGCAGTTTACCATGAGTGCCACACAGCTCAATAAATTCTTGCGCTGCCCGCTTAGCTTCTATTACGAAACCATTTTGCGGGTGCCGTATCAGAAAAGCGATGCGCTATCTTTTGGTACCGCCATACACTATGCGCTGGAGCGGCTATACCTAGACAGCAAACTGCACGATGGTGCTTTTCCGCCCAAAGAGAATGTATTGGCTGCTTTCAAGTCTGAGATGTACCGAGAGCTGGCAAGTTTCACGCACATACAGTTTGAGCGACGCATGGAGCAAGGCGAAACGATACTGAGCGACTATTACGACCACTACCTCCCCACCATGCACACACAGGTAGAGATAGAATTTAAAATACCACGTTATCAGCTAGATGGGGTACCTGTAACCGGCAAAATAGATAAGATAGAAATGCATGGCGATACCTGCACTGTAATAGATTACAAAACTGGTAATGCCGAAAAATCTGCATCTAAATATCTAGCACCGCCCAATGAAAAAGACCCACTAGGCGGCGACTATTGGCGGCAGATGGTGTTTTACAAACTAATAATAGAAAACTATGACGACCGCAACTGGCATGTGAACATAGGCAAGTTTGACTATGTGCAAAAGACCGATAAGGGTGAGTTTAAACAGTACACTGTACCGGTATTTGAGGCAGACGAACAGATAGTGCGCCACCAGCTAAAAGATGCCTACACCCGTATTATGAACCACGAATTTGATAAAGGCTGTGGCGACGAAAAATGCCATTGGTGCAACTTTGCCAAACGTTATCAGCTCATACGTACAGATGATGATGTGGAGATGGATGATGATGAATGATAGTAGATGGAACACTCTTTCACTGCACTGACAGAGCTGTTCATTGATAGTATAGTAAACGTTATAGTTATTGTTCCTAACTTTGCAATTGTAAATATAGTATAACTGTGAAAACGATTTTGCTTACAATACCAGACCAACACTACTCCTTCATAAAGGAATTAGTATCCAGTATTGATTACCTACAAGTTACAGAAACTGGCATAGATGACACTATACCTACAGCATCAGAATTCGCAGAAGGTATGCGAAGCGCTATAGCTGAAGTAAAAGAAATTAAAGCAGGTAAGAAAAAAGGCAAATCACTCGAACAGTTTTTAAATGAGCTTTGAGATAATAACTACCGAGTTTTTTCAAAAACAAGCACGGCGGTTGCTAAAAAAATATCCTTCTCTTCGCACGGAATTGCAAAGCTTAAAGACAAATCTATTGCAAGACCCCGCCAAAGGTACGCCTATAGGAATGAGTTGTTATAAAATCAGGCTTGCCATAGCTTCTAAAAATACTGGCAAGTCAGGTGGAGCAAGAGTCATTACCTATGTGTATGTAGAAGGCGAAGTAATTTTCTTATTGTCCGTATACGACAAATCGGAGCAGCAAAACATTTCTCCCAAACAATTGAAGATTTTACTGAGTACGCTCGATAAAGAATTATAGTACTCTGATATAATTTAACTTATTTACACAAACTCAAGCTGTATTTTGTTTGCATTACTCAATCATTAGCGTATTGCGCTACACTCTATTGCAGCAAGTGCGCAATAGAGCTAGGTAAAAGGGGGTATGTAAAAAAGTATGCCTAATTTTAGCTTTTGAGATAGGTAAGGGTTTTACCTACATACAATGTACTACATGCAATACTCACAATCGCTGGAAAGGCTGCGCAAAATACTGAATGAACTGAGGGAGCAATGCCCATGGGACAAAAAACAAACCATACACACCCTGCGCCAGCAAACGTTGGAAGAGGTGTATGAACTCACAGATGCGATAACCAATGAAGACTGGACGGGGCTTAAAGAAGAACTGGGCGATATGCTGCTACATATTGTTTTTTACAGCCGCATAGGTAAGGAGCAAGGCAAATTTGACCTAGAAGATGTGATAGAGGGTGTTTGCAACAAACTAGTGAGCCGACACCCACATATATACAGCACCCTAACCGTAAGTGGTGAGGCGGAAGTGAAACAAAACTGGGAACGACTGAAACAGCAAGAGGGCAAAAAATCTATACTATCAGGCGTGCCACCTACTATGCCTGCGCTCATGAAGGCTCTGCGGCTGCAAGAAAAAACTAAACAAGTGGGGTTTGAGTGGGACAACACAGCACAGGTAAAAGCTAAGGTAGACGAAGAAATACAAGAGTTATATGAGGCAGTAGATAGTGGCAATCAAAATGATATAGAAGACGAAATGGGCGATGTGCTGTTTGCACTCATCAACTATGCCCGATTTGTGAAGGTAGACCCCGAGCTGGCATTGGAACGGACTAACAAAAAATTCATTCGCAGGTTTCAGCGTATAGAAGAGCTGGCTGCACTAAGTGGGCGCACGCTCTATGACATGAACCTGCAAGAAATGGACGAATTGTGGAATGAAGTAAAAGCAGAGGAGCGTAGATAAACCATTATGTTCAGGCGATATCCATATTGGGGCTGGCTACTGTTGTGTGGGCTGTTGTGGACCATCAATGGCTACTACTACCATGTACATCGGCAAGAGGTACTGCCTGAGCGTATGGCACGCGCAGTAAATAATGACCTGCAAGAACGCCAACTAAAATACCAGCAGCTAACGGCTGATGGTGAGCTAATGAGCCGTTTGTTTTCCGACTCGCTAACGCTGCCAGAAGTGCAGCAGGTGAGCAGTATGCCCTTTTACTTGTTTGCATTTGAGCAAAACGAACTGAAGTTTTGGAACAACAACATAATAGCACCTACAGGCGAAGGCATATACATAGACAGCTCCACAGTAATAAGAAATGATAAGGGCGTGTTTGTGCAAACAGCTACCCGGCTACCAGACACCAACAGGGTGCTGGTGGTGCTATACCCCATACTCATTACCTACCCCACCGAAAACGACTACCTACAATCGCAATTTGCGGCATCGGCACAGATACCTGTCAATACCCGTATTATACCTGCAGGCGCATTGGCAACCGGTGCCTACAAAGTGACTATGGTAGACAATACTCCCATTTTCTACCTCTTGTTCAATATTCAGGATATACAAAAGTGGATGCCCGATGTGGCATTTGTTTTCTTTCTGATAGCAGCACTGCTCGCTAGCCTGTCGTGGATACATCTGATGATCATTCATCACACCCGAAACCGCTCGTCTGTCACAGGCTTTATTATCACATTACTGGTCATACTGGCATTGCGCACATCGCTGTATGTATATGGCATACCGTTCAATCTGGATACTCTGCTATTTTTCTCACCACGGCTATACGCATCCAGTAGTCTGCTATCGTCCTTTGGCGATTTGTTTATCAATACCCTCTGTGTGTTGTGGCTGGTTATGTTCCTCACCCGTCACACCCCTTACAAAACATACTGTGAGCGCATACGCGACCCTAAACTTAGAAAAGCATTGCCGGCAGTACTATCAGTACTTATGATAGCATTCTTGCTACTGTATGTCAACATAATAAGGAGCCTTGTGATAGACTCCAGTATATCATTTGATGTTAGCAGGTTTTATGCCATAAGCAGGTATACCATATTGGGGTTGCTGGTGATATGTACGGTCACTGGCATATTTTGTATGATGGTGTACCTGCTCAACTTTCAGTTGCGACAGTTACTGCCCAATAAAAGAATAAAAAATGGCTTAGTGGTAGCGTCGGGCATATTGCTTCTTATATTGGCAGGTCACTACACGGACGTTTTTTACTGGTTGCTGCTGGGCTGGCTGCTACTCTTTTTGCTGCTACTAGATGTACCCCGTCTGAAACTAGCCTCAGACCTCTTTGAGCCACACATGATATTCTGGGCGCTATTTATCTGCATGTTTTGCACCTCTATACTGCAATACTTCAATGCATACAAAGAGCAGGAAGCCCGCAAAGCATTTGTAGAGCAAAGTCTGGCACCTCACCGCGACAATGTGCTGGAATATACATACGACAAAACAGCCAACTATCTGGCTCAAGACCAGGCACTGAAGGGCTTTTTCAACAACCCATCTGCCGCTGAGCGCAAAATTATCAGCCGCCGGTTTGATACTCTATACCTTTCTGGTGCTAGTAGCAGGTACGAAACAGAAGTATACCTGTATAACAAAGATGGAGTAGCCTTGCACAACAGAGACTCGGCAGACTATAAAGAACTGATAGCAGAAAAAGAAGAAGCTACTCCCACTACATCTCCCTATCTTTTTTACAGGGAGGAAATGCCCGAGAAGAATAGTTACCTATCGTTCATACCCATATACAGCGACACCATCAACAATAAGATAGGCAACGTAGTAATAAAACTAAGCCTGAAAAAACAAGCAGCAGAAACAGTGTACCCTGAGCTGCTGCTACCCACTGCCAGCAAAGCAAACCCACAAGAAAATGAGTATGCCTATGCCATCTACATCAACGGCAAACTGACCAGCCAAACTAAAGAATATCCCTTTGCCACCTACCTGCGCAACGATACCCTAAAAGAACAGGACTTCAGATTCTACAAGGTGAACAATAAATCTGAACTACACTACAAAACATCTGACAAGCGAACGATAGTAGTAGTACACGACCAAAACACGCTGCTAGAGGGCATTACCATATTCTCCTACATCTTTTGTATACAGGTATTGCTGGCTATAGTGGTACTTATCTATCAATTCTATCTATCTTATTTTGCCCGCCCCAATGCTTCCAGTATGCTCATACGCCTTACACTCAGGCGTCGTATTCAGTATGCTATGCTGGGTGTGGTATTTGTGTCGTTTGTGTTTATTGGTGTGGTTACTATATGGTTCTTTTCGGCACGCTACCGCGAGTCTAATGCCAATAAACTACAAACTGCTATGCAAGTAGCACGGCAATCTGTACAAGACTATCTTAACAATGCGAGGGCTTATGAGAGCGATACAAGATTCGATTCTGTAACACAGTCAAATAACTTCAGGAAGTTTCTCACCTCTGTAGCCAACAATCAGAAAATAGACATTAACCTGTTTGACAATAACGGCAAATTGTTTGCGGCTTCGCAAGACGAGATATACCAAAAAGGTTTGCTGGCGCGCATCATGCGGCAAGATGCCTTTTATCAGCTGGGGGTGGGTGGCAAGTCTATACTCATACAGAATGAACAGGTAGCCGCACTGTCTTATCTATCGGCATACGAGCCTATGCGTGACCAGCGGGGTGTAACACTCGGTTACCTTAATGTGCCCTTCTTTTCGTCAGAAAAAGACCTGAATTTCCAGATTTCCAACATCGTTATTACCCTCATCAATGTTTATGCTTTTATCTTCCTTATATCTAGCCTTATAACAGTATGGATAACACGGTGGGTAACAGGTTCGTTCAATATGATTATAGAGCAATTCGGCAGACTGAATTTGCAACAAAATGAGCGTATAGTATGGCCCTATGCCGATGAGATAGGACTGCTGGTAGAGGAGTATAACAAAATGGTGAATAAGGTAGAGGAAAATGCGGCTATGCTGGCACAGAGTGAACGAGAAACTGCATGGCGCGAAATGGCAAGGCAAGTGGCTCACGAAATAAAAAACCCACTCACCCCTATGAAGCTGAACATACAATACCTGCAACAAGCCATAAAAAGCGACAACCCAAATATAAAAGAACTTACCAGAAGAGTATCTGAATCGATAATAGAACAGATAGACAACCTTACATACATTGCATCTGAGTTCTCCAACTTTGCCAAGATGCCAGAAGCACGCCCCGAAGAGCTAGACCTGGGCGAACTGGTGCAACTAGCTACCAACCTCTACCGGAATGAACAAAGCATAACCGTAACCGTAACCGCCCCTATGGGCCTAGCATACGTTTATTCTGATCATAGCCAGTTACTGCGCATGCTCACAAACCTACTAGAGAATGCCAAACAAGCCATAAATGCTGAGCAGGATGGAAAAATAGATGTGGTACTCACAAAAGACGAAAACACTGCTACCATCACTATTACTGACAATGGACATGGTATAAGCGAGGAGGTAGCTCAACGCATTTTTCAACCTTACTTTACTACTAAGTCATCGGGCACTGGACTGGGATTGGCTATGACAAAAAAGATTATCGAATTTTGGAAAGGGCAGATATGGTTTGAATCAGAAGAAGGAAAAGGCACCAGCTTCTTTATTAGGTTGCCTGTACTTCGCTCGTCACAGCAAGACGAAGAATAAAGAAAAACTAAAAAAACTCAGCCAAAACGCCCGCAAACATGCCTTGCAAACAGAAAAATAGAATAATGTTGCAAAATCGGGGATTTAATTATAAAAAATTCGGTGAAAGTCCTATTTTTATCCCTTACAAGCTATTTCGTGTAAATTTGCTAACTTGTACAAAAAGTATATATGCATAAAGTAATTTTAAAGCGCACTTCAAAACTATTGTTTGTATTGCTTACTGCTCTCAGTTTTAGCAGTTATGCACAAGACATTGTGAAAGTAAGAAATCAGAATTTCACTTCTTACTTCTCCAAAACTCAGCACATTCCTGTACTGGTAGTTTATTCGCTCACACCAGACATGTTTAACTGTACAAAGTTAAAAGGCGACCACACTATTAAGCTGGCCGCCGACCCTCAGTTGTCTGATGTTACAGACCTTAACGACGACTACAAGAATACCTTGTTCGAAGGTGCACACATGATGGCTCCTAACGAGAATAACTGTGATAAAGATGCTTATCAGGAAAGTCATTATTTCACTAACATCATGCCGATGCCTACTAACCTGCACAAAAGCCTGTGGGAAAAACTGCATCAGAAGGAAATGCTGAAAGCTAAAAAATTCAAGAAAGTGAAAGTATTTTCTGGTACTGTAGGTCGCAACTGGGTAATAGGTTTCCAAAATAACGTAGTAGTACCTGAGTGGTGCTGGAAAGTAATATACATACCTAGCACTGACGAGTATCTGTGCTATCAGTTTCACAACATAGAGCCATTTAATAGCAAAGACAATCTGGCTAACCACAAAGTAGACATCAACACTATAGAGTCTCTAGCCGGTGTACGTTTTGTAAATGGTGTAATATCTGCTAGCTACGTTACTGCTACTCCCAACAATTAATATTTAGCACTACCATACTTTACTAAAAAACCACCCCGTAAGAGGTGGTTTTTTTATGTGCTTACTAGTCAGTGTATTATCCTATTGCTTGCTCCAGATCGGCTATCAGGTCTTCTATAGCTTCTATACCTACACTCAGACGTATCAGTGAGTCTACAAGGCCATTTTTCACCCTTTCCTCGCGCGGAATAGATGCATGTGTCATAGTAGCAGGATGACCTATCAGCGACTCTACACCACCCAGTGACTCGGCAAGGGCAAATAGTTTCGTTTTACTGAGCACCGCTATAGCTTCGTCTATGCTATCATTCTTTAGCGTAAAAGATATCATACCACCAAAACCACGCATTTGCTTGCGAGCTACATCATGATTAGGATGTTCTTCAAATCCTGTCCACAATACCTTTCCCACTTTGGGATGTGCTTTCAAGTAACGAGCTACAGCCTCACCGTTTTCGCAGTGGCGTTGCATACGCACATGCAGGGTTTTTATACCACGCAATACTAGCCAGCAATCGTGCGGCCCAGGTACTGCTCCACAACTGTTTTGTATAAAGCGCAGACGCTCATCCAGAGATGCATCGTTTACTATAAGCGCGCCATGCACTACATCGGAGTGACCACCCAGGTATTTAGTAGCAGAGTGTAGCACTATATCTGCACCCAAATCTAGTGGGGTTTGCAGGTAAGGCGATGCAAATGTATTGTCACAGACCAGCAGCAGATTGTGGGCTTTAGCTATTGCTGCACAGGCAGCTATATCTATCACATTCAGCATCGGGTTAGTTGGTGTTTCTATCCATATCATCTTAGTATTAGCATTCACCACAGGTATTATATCCTGTGCGTCTTGCATAGATATGAAGTGAAACTTGATACCATAGTTGGCAAATACCTTCGTCATTATGCGATAGGTGCCACCATACAGGTCATTCGATACTATCACCTCATCACCGGGTTGCAGTAGTTTTATCACTGCATCTGTAGCAGCCATACCGCTACCAAAGCAAAGCCCGTATTGCCCATTTTCTATCGCAGCCAGTGCATTTTGCAGCACAGTACGTGTAGGGTTTTGGGTGCGTGCATATTCATAACCTTTGTGGTCGCCTGGGGCCGCCTGTACGTAGGTCGATGTCTGGTAAATAGGTGTCATTATTGCACCTGTTGTGGGGTCTGGCTCTATACCTGCATGTATCAGCTTTGTATCCAGCTTGTAATTATTGTTCTTCATTATCTGAAATTTATACGAATGCAAAGGTAACGGTAAATATTAATGGTAGGGGTATAGGTGTGGTGGATAAAGGAATGTAGATTAAAACCTGTTTTGAAAGAAATTCACCAATTCTTCGTTAATTCGCTTGAGAAATACCCGAGAATGAAAATTAAAGGAAAAACATATTTTGTTCAGGAAGTTAGTGGATCAAATTCTCTTAAATATCTTTTTTTCAGCGATGGTATAAACCCAATTATAAAAGCTATAGCTTACGATTATGTACAAGATTTAGATAAAACTCCAGTTTACAATTTAGGTTTTGGAGATTACAACGTGGAAACCGAAGAAATTGACGACTCAGCAAATTCAAATAATGGAGATATGCATGCTGTATTCTATACAGTTTTGAGTACAGTGCCTATGTTTTTTAATATACACCCTAATGCAATTATGGCAGTAGAAGGTAGCGATCATAGTAAAGAATTTGAAGAGAGTTGCAGAATTTCCTGTAAAAAAGATTGCAAAATAGAATGTAAAAACTTAAACAGAAGAATTAAAACTTACAGATACTTTGTTGACAAGAACTATACAGACTTAGTAAAAGAATATACATTTTTGGGTGGCACTAGATCTGAAAATAATGTTGTAATACATGAAGATTACGTAGTAGGCAAGGAATATGATTTGGTTTTTTGTAAAAGAAATATACCTTTGTAATATGAAAACTAAAGAAATAAATACCAAAAAAATGGTAGAAGTACCTCAAGATGTGCTCCTGTCTTTAGTAGCTAAAAGTATCAAGGAAAAAGTATTATTTCCTAGAAAAGTAGCAAGAGTTAGAGAATATCTTAATAATTTACCGGCAAAAAAATAAAGTTATCCCTTCTTCTTTTAATCCCAAACACTATTACCCATGCCATAGTCTATACACGGCATCATCTCATTTCGCATGATTTTTTACTCTTATTTTTTATAAACAAACATCCCCACCAATAATGGCAGGGATGTAAATATTATTGACTAATAAAACAGATTACAGTTTCTTAAACACTCTTGTTACTGGTGCAAAAGCATTGTTACGTATTACATACTCCAGTGTAGTATCGCCTGGTATCATATTCACAACACCATTTGTACCATAAAAACTACCGAATTTAGAATCCTGTGTAGGCATACTTAGTGCCACATTTGATGTTTGTACAAAATGTCCTGTTATAACGTGAGTTACATCACCAGCACCATTTGCAGCCACATCAGAAGTCTGATACAGACCATTAGCCAGCATTGTTACCGTTACAGTATCATCTGTTGCTACACGCAGGTATTTTCCGGCAAGGTTTATTGTTTCTGGTATATCTGTTACCGCTACGTATATCTTCTTTGTAGCCAGCATACCATACTTATTCTTAGCTTGTGCCAATACCTCATACGCACCCGGTATTGTATTGTCTAGTTGGCTTTGATCATAAACTACCGTACATACTTCGTTGTAAAAAGAATCGTAAGCAGTAGCATCTGTGATAGACAATACACCACCCAAAGGTATACTATAATAATGCCCTTCAGGCAGCAATATAGTAGGCACTGAGTAGTTGTGCAATGTTGATATTGTAGTTTCTTTCTTTTTACAACCTGCAAAAGCTAATGCTGCAAAAGCGGAAAATATGAATAACTTCTTCATTCTCTGATAATTGTTTTTGTAGTGTACTATATTAAAGGGCATCCCACCATATACCTGTTGTCACAGGTACCAAACCGGGATAATTTGAATTGGTAGCTGCCTCAGAAGCCGGATACAAAAATCTTGATGGCACTTTGTTACCTATGCGGCTGTTTCTTGGGGTCACTATGAAGTTAGGATAACCTGTACGGCGCAATTCTGTCCATGCTTCAAACCCTTGATTACCTGCCATCGCAAACCATTTCTGTGTGATGATAAAGCGTACTTTATCATCAGTAGTACCACCAACAGGATATGCTGCCCAACGTGCTGGAGCTATACCCAATGCTATATCACCATTTACATACCTATTATATGCAGTAATAGCTGCTACGCCTGCTTCGGCCTGTATAGCACTGCTGTTGTATACATAACTGGCACGGATACCAGAGTAAAACATCTGTGCATCATCACCTGTTACCATACCTCTAGCTATAGCCTCAGCCTGTAGGAAGTAACTCTCCCAGCTGCTTAATAATACTACTGCTGCATTAGCCGACGACATACTTGTTGCGTTGGCGCCTGTGTAGACGCTTGGTATAGAAAAAGAACCTGAAGGAAGTGCAATATCATACTCACTCTGCGTCACGCCTACCATACCCATCATGCTTACAGGCTGATAAAATGCTGTAACTCTGTAGTCATTATTGCTGTTCATGCTGTCTATAACAGTTTTGCTACCTGCTATTTGCTGCACACCGCCCAGTTCCACAGAGCTCAGCTCAGCATACAAAGGGTTGTTATTGTTAGATCCGTTTCCAAATCTGATTACTGCATCATCCCCTTCTGCCATGAATTGCGGATTGTATTTGTATAACGAATCCATCATTTCCTGAGCGTATATCGGATCTACTGAAGACATACGGAGTATAGTGCGCAATTTCAACGTATTGGCAAAACGCATCCATTTGTTCATGTTACCGCCATATATAAGGTCATCAGTGCCTGGGGCTGAGTTATTGCCTTTCGCCATGATGCTGGTAGCAGAATCGATGTAGCTGATGATACCTTTGTATACTACTCTCTGCGAGTCGTACTTAGGATTTACCAAATGTCCATCTACATTTTGTCCACGCAGTGCCTCGGTAAATGGTACATCTCCCCATCCATCAGTCAATGTCTGGAAGGTGTATGCCTGCATCAGCATTGCTATACCCTTGTATTGGTCTTTATACTGTGCATCTGCCACTTTATACAACTGGTAAAAGTTGCTAGCACCTGCATACAGGTTTTTCCATGCTACATCATATGCTGCTGCTTTTGGGTCGCACTGGTCGAAGGGTATATACTCCTTACCATCTGGCGATTGTGTCCAGAACTGCGACCATATTGCACCATTTATCTGAAGGTCTGTACCTACCGCTGAGCCTATGTATAGCTGTGCAGCTGGCAACAGGGTATTCACAGTACCGTTTTGAGCTACATTAGGGTTACTGTTTACGTCAAGGTATTTTTTGCAAGACGACATGCCCAATGCCAATCCGGCAACCGCAGTAACAATGATCTTTTTATTAATTGACATAAGAATTTTTTTAAGATTAAGGTTTAGAAATTAACTTTTACATACACACCATAATTCCTCATTACAGGACGTGCTGTATAGTTAAATCCTTGTCCGTTGCCCATTGCACCGGCAGAGAACGCCTCAGGATCATCATATTTGTTGCTCTTTGCAGTCCACAACAACAGATTGTTTCCGAATACACCTGCCTCCAGTGCTCCGAAAGGACTACGCTCATAATACTTCTGTGGTATTTTATACGACAGCGACAACTCCTGCAGCCTTACATAGCTAGCATCTACTATACCCTGTGCTGGCAATGCTTGTGCTTGCTGAGTGTAGTACTCATAAGGCGAGAACCTTGTTGTGTTAGGCAAGTAAATGTTGGTATTAGCCACATTATAAACAGAGTTCTGCCATACATATGGGTTTCGTCCATTTACTGTAGTAGGTTCAGATGTACCGTTTTCGTCCATGTTCATCTTAGTTTGACTGTAGAATTTACCGCCTTGTTTAGTTACAAACAATGCATGTAAGCGCAAACCTTTGTAGCTCAGGTCTGTACCCCAAGATGCCATAAACTTAGGCTGGAATGAACCTTTGTAAACAGGATCTTTAGTAGGCACCGGCAAACCAGTTGTAGGGTCTACTACTGCATGCCACTCACCTTTAGGGTCTTTCCAGTATTCTATGTCAGATGCATACAACGAACCCAGCGGACGACCTTCTGCAGCTACTACTGCCATGCCGTTAAATCCACCTAGAATTATGTTTTCTACACCAGCGTTTATTCTTTCTACAGTGTTTCTGTTATGGGTTAAAGTACCAAAGAGTTCCCACTTCAGTCCGTAACGGGTAGATATTGGCGTACCTCTCATTGTCAGTTCCACACCATTGTTTGACACATCACCTACATTAGTAAAGTTGGTAGCAAAACCAGAAGATGCTGGCAATGTTACTGCCGCTATTACGTTGGTAGTATAAGATCTGTAGTAAGTGAAAGATGCATTGATTTTATCGCGAAGGAAAGAAAGATCTGTACCTACTTCAAACTCACGTGTGCGCTCTGGTCCCAGATTGTTGTTGCCAAAAGACGTAGCCAACTGATACATATTTACACCCAGTGGAGTACCTACTGCACCATAAGCCGATCTTACAGGAGTGTTAGTATATCCTGCATTGTTATTAGCATATGCTATACCATCGTTGCCAGTACCACCAGCCGACATACGCACTTTACCATAATTAAGGAAGTGCTCTTTAAACGCTTTACCATTCATCTTTTCAGTAAACACCCAAGCTGCATTGGCAGAAGGGAAGAAGAATGAGTTGCGACCTGTGATCAATGTAGAAGACCAGTCGTTACGACCAGAAAGCTCCAAATACAATTCGCGCTGATAGTTAAATGCTACATTGGCGAAAGTTCCTACAGTACGACGGTTCAGTGTATTGTTATAGCTAGTTACTGTTCCTGCTGCATTGCTGAAGTTGTAGAAGTTTGGCATTATCAACCCACCAGTAGCAGGGTCTATTATGCTTGCCAGTGTTTCATCGCGCTGCATCGTAAGGTTATGACCTACAAATGCGTTCATACCAAAATTACGATTGAGCTGAGTGTTGTAGTTAGCTATAAGGTCGTTGTACAAGCGAAGACCATTGTAGTTAGATTGTGTGTGACCACCAGCAGAACTGAAGCCAGCAGCAGGATATGTCTGGTCAACGGCAGTTACATTGTACTGTGGAGTGTTGTAAGTAGATCTGTCTGAAGTTGCATCTACACTTATTCTATTGAATATGTGCCAGTTGTTCTTTTTATAACCCAGTTTCACATCACCAAAAACCCTGTCAGTTTTGTTGCGGTTGTCATAGTTCTTAGCTGTCCAATACGGATTTTTGAATGAACCATTATAGTTACCATAACGCTCAGCACCAGAAGTATCATAGTACTGCATAGAGTAGTACTTGTTGTTCAGATCAGCTAGTTCCCAAGTTGGTATATCTCTAGGTGTCTGATAAAGATTGTTTATTACAGACCCTGGTCCATTACCACTTGTTTCTACACGAGAGTAGGTGTTGAGGTAGTTAACGTTTACAGACGAGTAAAGGTTACGGCTCAGTTCTGTACTACCGCTGAAGCGTACATTATATCTGTTGTAAAATGTATTAGGTACCGCACCAGATGTATTTACAGTATTGATAGCCAGCAAATAATCAGACTTGTCATTGCCACCAGCTATAGATACATAGTTATTGATGTTTTTGCCATGGTTAAAGAAGTTGCGGAGATTGTTTTCCTGGTTTTCGTATGGTTTCACCAGTTGTTTGCCATCTATTACCTGTCCCCATGGGCGCAGCTGACCATCCATCAAGTAGCCCCAGCTACGGTTTTCGCTTAACTGGTTGCCCTGTGCATCGTATATATTACCTTGTCCGTACAGGCTCTGTGTCTGTGGTATTTTAGTAATGTCCGACTGAGAGTAAGTGCTTTTGAAGGTAATATTCATTTTACCATTCTTTCCAGCACCCTTGTGCAAGCCTTTCTTAGTTGTGTACATTATAGCACCGTTAGCACCCATAGCACCATATAGTGCAGTAGCAGCCGATGCTGGCAATACCGTTACAGACTCTATATCTTCTGTATTGATATCATTGGCACTGTTACCAAAATCTACCTGATTTAGCTCATTAAATCCCGCATTGGCACCATTTAGTTTGCTTATAGTGCGGTCATAGTTGTTGGTTATCACACCATCTACTACTATTAGTGCATTGTTGTTTTTCAGGAAAGATTTTTCGCCTCTCAGTATCACACGAGTTGCACCACCAAAGGTGTTGGTAGAGCTAGTGATATTAGCACCTGCTACCTTGCCTTGCAGACCAGTGATGATACTGGTGCTGCTACCAGCATTCAGGTCATCCTCTGCCAGCGATGTACTTGTGTAGCCACTTCCGCGCTTATCACGCTTCATACCCAATGCAGTAGCTATGTTACCATCCAGTTGTTTAGACATCGGATACATAGACACAGACAATGACTGTCCATCATCTTCTATATACTGAGTTGCGTAGCCTATTGCATTTACTACTATAGTGTTAGAGCCATCTGGCACCTCAAACATGAAGTCACCATTGACGTCTGTAACCACTGTTTCACGAGAGCCTTTAGCAGCTACCGTTACTCCCGGCAATCCCTTGCCATGCTCATCAAGCACCTTTCCGGAAACAGTATGTGTCTGTGTTTCCTGGGCAGATGCCTGTAAGCCTATCGTTAACAGTAATACAAACAATAAACTACCTCTTTTCATACTCTTATATTTATCTGAAATAAACTTATAGTCGCAAAAAAACAACACATGCCGCACCGCCTTAGCAGTACTGCATTAGTATTTGGGGGTGAATTTATTACAAGTAACCGAATAAACAAAGTAATCGTTTGTTTTTTCTTAACACTCCATATTGTATTGTACACAAGCAGTGGTATTATTCATCGGTGCATCACCAGTTATCAGTATTTATATGCTACCATGCCAGCTTACCGTTATACACTACTATACTCCTACCACCACCTTTCAATACACCAGCCCTAGTAGTCTTTACATATAATCACCATACCTCAATACCAGCATCAACTGTGCAATATAATTGCACCATTAACATCTACTGAAAAATGCACCAAAATACCCCACTAGAAACACGAACAATATAGAAGAGTGAAAATATTTTTTCCTTAATTACATTGATTATCAATGAGTTATGACGACAGCATAAAAATTCTTAATAAATTTCTTGGCACTTTCATTACACCATCCTACCTTCGCACTCCAATTTATTAAAATAACTTTCCCATAACTGGGCAGGTGTTTAAAAAAACAATAAATAGTAATGAGACACTTAAGTTTTAAGACAAAATCAGCCAACGAAACAATCGTAAAACGCGATTGGCATGTTGTAGACGCTACTAACCAGACAATGGGTCGTATGTGTTCTAAAATCGCATCTGTACTGCGCGGCAAAAACAAAGCGTACTACACTCCTCACTTTGATTGCGGCGATTACGTAATTGTTGTCAATTCTGCAAAAGTGGTATTTACCGGTAACAAACTGGAAGATAAAGAATACCAGACTTACTCAATGTACCCAGGTGGACAGAAAATAGAAACTGCAAAGGAACTCCTTAACCGCAGACCTAATCTGGCTATAGAGCGTGGTGTAAAAGGTATGTTGCCTAAAAACCGTATGGGACGTGCTATGTACAAAAAACTTTTTGTATACGAAACAGCCGAGCATCCACATCAGGCACAGAGCCCAAAACCAATGAGCATCTAATTTCTGCTCACTGACAAACAAGTAGAAAGCAAACAACTATTTTTAAAAAATCTTCAAACCATTACAATATAAAATGGAAAAACAGCAAAATGCCGTTGGTCGCCGTAAGGAAGCCGTAGCCCGCGTATACATCAGCAAGGGTACAGGCAATATCACGGTAAATGATAAAGAATACAAAGCGTATTTCCCTATCATGTACCTGCAAAATCAAGTGGAACTGCCACTGAAAGTAACTGAAACATCTACCACATTCGATCTGGTTATCAATGTACAAGGTGGTGGTCAGAAAGGTCAGGCTGAAGCTATTAAAATGGGTATTGCCCGTGCACTGGTAGAAGTGAATCCTGAATACAAACCATTGCTGAAAAAAGATGGCCTCATGACCCGCGATAGCCGCTCTGTAGAACGTAAGAAATTCGGTAAACGTAAAGCACGCCGTAGCTTCCAGTTCTCTAAACGTTAATCGCCCTACTCCCCTATGGGCTTTTACCTGGGGAACCACACAATTATTATTGTTAATTACAAAGAAAACATTCAAATGGAAGATAATAAAACATTGCATCAGCAGCTACTGGAAGCTGGCGTACACTTCGGCCACCTGAAGAAAAAATGGAACCCAAAGATGTTGCCTTACATCTTTGCTGAAAAAAACGGTATACACATCATAGACCTCAACAAAACTATTGAAGGTCTTGACGAAGCTGCTGCTGCACTTAAGTCTATCGCTAAAAGCGGTAAGAAAATAATGTTCGTAGCTACTAAAAAACAAGCAAAGGAAATAGTAGCAGAAGCTGCTGCCCGCGCTAATATGCCTTACGTTACAGAACGTTGGTTGGGTGGTATGCTCACTAACTTTACTACTATCCGTAAGAGTGTAAAGAAAATGTTGAGCATCGAAAAAATGCTGAACGACGGTACTATGGATAGCGTTACTAAAAAAGAACGCCTGACTCTTACCCGCAGTAAAGAAAAAATGGAAAAAGTACTAGGTGGTATCTCTCAGATGGGCCGTGTACCAGCAGCAATATTTATGGTTGATATCAGCCATGAGCACATTGCACTGGCAGAAGCTAAACGTCTGGGCATCACTACCTTTGCTATGGTAGATACTAACAGCGACCCTACTAAAGTAGACTACGCTATACCAGCAAATGACGATGCTACTAAATCTATTGCTATCATCACTCAGTACCTTACATCTGTAATACTAGAAGGTCTTCAGGAGCGTGCTCAAGTTAAAGAAACCGAAGAAGATGGTAACGACGATGAAATGGACAACCGTGGTCGTGGACTGGATATGAACGAAGAAGAAGGCGAAGGTGGTCGTCGCGGTGGCCGTGGTCGTGGTCGTAGCGCAGGTGCCGGAGCTGGCGCAGGTGCTGGCGCTCCAGGTCGTGGACCAGGCGGTGGCGCAGGTCGCCCAGGTGGTGCAGGCCGTGGACCAGGCGGTCCGGGTCGTGGACCAGGTGGCGGATCTGGTCGCCCAGGTGGTGGCGGAAGCCGTCCAGGTGGTCCAGGTGGCAATCGCCCAGGTGGTGGCAGCGGTGCTCCTCGCCCAGGTGGTGGCAGATAAGCCTCAACCAATACATACATTACAGCAAGCTTAATTTAAAATTAACAATGCTCATTTTATTATTAAAGCCCCACATTTGGGGCTTTAATAATAAAATACGATTTTTGCAGCCTGAATTATAAAAACAACAAAAAATAAATTAATACAATGAGCACAGTAACAATATCGGCGGCAGATGTAAACAAACTGCGCCAGCAGACAGGAGCCGGCATGATGGACTGCCGCAAGGCATTAGTAGAAAGCAATGGTGATTTTGAAAGCGCTATTGACTACCTGCGCAAAAAAGGCCAGAAAGTAGCTGCTAACCGTAGCGACCGTGATGCAAAAGAAGGTGTAGTAATAGCTAAAGCTAATGCTGACTTTACTTATGGCGTAGTTATCAACCTTAGCTCTGAAACAGACTTCGTAGCTAAAAATGCTGAGTTTATCGATTTCGCTCAAAACGTAGCAGACATCGCTCTCAATACTAAAGTTACATCTATCGACGAACTGAAAGCTTCTTCTATGGAAGGCGCTACAGTAGGCGAAAAACTGATGGAAATGGTAGCTAAAATAGGCGAAAAAATAGATGTTACCCGCTTTGAGCAAGTATCAGCTGCTGCTGTTATCCCTTACATACACTCAGGCTACCGCATAGGTGTACTCGTAGGTATGAACCAAGCTAGTAACGACGACATCGCTACTGCAGGCAAAGACGTAGCGATGCAGATAGCCGCTATGAACCCACTAGCTGTAGATGCTGAAAACGTATCAGAAGAAATGATAGCTCGCGAAAAAGCAATAGCTATTGACCAAATAGTAGCTGAAGGAAAATCTGCAGACATGGCAGAAAAAATTGCTGCTGGCAAACTGAACAAATTCTTCAAAGAAAATACTTTGTTGCCACAGGCTTTCGTAAAAGACAATAGCAAAACCGTAGGCGAATACCTGAAAAGTGTAAGTGCAGGTCTTACTGTTACTACCTTTACTCGTATAGCTGTAGGCGCATAATATTACTTATATCTAATACTTAATGGCCGGCATTGGTAAAACAGTAGCCGGCCATTATCTTTTAATTATTACCTTGTTACCCCTACACTATTTACACCAAATACAACCCTCAAAACACCACTGAAAGTACAAATAGTAGCCCGATGTGCGTATTTTGCGTTTTTACTTGACACTACTGTTTTTTTATCATTATATTTATACCCCTATTTCACACCAAGACCTTTTTACGATATAACAACTACAGAACAATGAGTAACGTCAGAGTACATATACATTGGCAGCACAAGGCAGCCAGCCTGCTCATCACAGCACTGATGCTGTCTGGTGCCACGCAGGCACAACTGTCGCTGAAACGCCAGAAATATGAAAGCATAGCTGCTCGCTACGCCAACGAACACTCGGTATACACCAGCCTACACCACAAGCTGATGATAAAAGAAGAGCAAGGACAACTCTCTGCATCGTCTTCAGTAGAAAACGAGCAATTGTTTATCAGCGAAAAATCACTCAGCACTTACAACACAGGGCTGATGAACACTATTGCCAACTTCACATATATTCCCAACAGAATTGCAACTACATATAAACCAGAAGGCAATGACTATAAAGTAACAAAGAGTAGCAATTTTGATTATACTGGTCTCACAAAGAATTCCATAACTCGTTCTTTTTATAGTATGGTGCATGAAGATCTCAAGTTCTTGCCTTATTTTACTATGAGTAATGAGTTACCTGTTGTCCATTCCGAATATGAAATTATAGTACCCAAATATGTAAAAATGGGTTTCATGTTGAAAGGTGATGACACATCGCTTATCAAAAGAAGCATAGAAGAAAAAGACGGCAACACAATTTATAGGTTCACTGCAGATAATGTACCCGCCAACAAAGAATACGATGGTGTACCCAGTGAACGTTATTATCAGTTGCATATCGTTCCCTATATCATATCTTTCAGACTTACTGGTGCCAAAAAAGATTCCTTGATGGCTGGCAGCAATGATGTACACAGTATGTATCAGTACAGACTGGTAAAAGGCCTAAACATAAAAACCGACTCCTTACTGAATGCGAAAACAGCAGAGCTTACCCGCAATACTTATTCTGACCGCGAAAAAGTAAGACGTATCTATGATTGGGTACAAAATACGTTCCGCTACGAATCTTTATACACTACTTCTCTGGAAGGTATAGTACCTAACCCAGCCGATACAGTATGCAAAAGAATGTATGGCGACTGTAAAGACATGTCGAGTATACTAATGGCTATGTGTAGCAAAGCTGGCGTTAATGCCTACTTTGTTGACATTGGTACTAATAACAAACCTTATTCACACGATGAAATGCAATCTGGCTACCTGTACGACCACATGATATGTGCAGTGAAACTAGATGGCGAATGGGTGTTTCTGGATGGAACAACCAATGTGCTGCCTCTAGGAGCCAACAGAGTTGACCTGCAAGGCAAGGAAGCACTGATAATGATAGACGACAAAAACCACAAAGTAGTAAAAGTGCCTGAAGCACCAGCGTCGCAAAACGTCATTACAGACAATACTGTAATAAACCTTTCTTACAACGACATTTCTGGCACCACCTATCAGCAATTTACAGGATATCCTGCTTGGCGCTATGCCGAAGTACTAGCTTACAAAAACAGAAAAGAAGAACAAGACGAATTTGCG
>CAZRPA010000038.1:0-28127 GCA_964601855.1 uncultured Flavipsychrobacter sp.
AGGGCGGGTTTTTTGGGGGGAAAGTTTTTCTCTTCTTTCTTTTGCATTTTTTTTAAGTTCTCTGGCAAGCTCAATTCTTATTTCATCTGGTTTACCTAAACTGGGTTCTTGTAAGATTGTATTAACTACATTAACCATTTGGTTGAGGATTTTCTCAACCACAGGATTGCGAAGACTATTTTTTGGTAATAGTTCCAGTTTGTCTTTTAATGGTCTGTTGTCATTTTCTTCTTTGGTGAGGTATGAAGAATGGTTGTATCCGGCGAGTCTGCAGGCTTCACTGTATTTGCTTTCTATTATGTAAGGGAATATTTTTCGTATTGCTTTGGCGCTTAGACTGCCATAATCATCGGACAGGGGTACGTTTGCTAATATTTTAGCATGCGACAAATGAAATCCGAACTTTTCTTTTAGTATTTTGAATAGGTGTTCGTTTCCTGATGCAGAGTTATCGCCTTCGTATGCATATAGCGTATGCCACAACTGGTATGACGCTTGTTTTTCGAAAGCTTTTCCTTCTATCTGAGCATTAAAATTCAGGATGTCTGTGTTGATTTCTAATGCTGTGAAAATTTTAATCACACAATCTTTAATTTCGGCACCAGAAATAGTTACTTCATTTAATTTGAAATCATCTTTATCTCCTTTTATTTTCAGTATTTCTTTCACATCATAGCCTTCATGTTCTATTATTTTGAGGTATGCAGTATATAATACCTGATTAGTACGGTTACCTTCTATAACTGAGTAATTCAGTTCGTAATCTTTAGGTTCGTACCCTAAAATGGTAAAAATTGTATCTTTTGAAAGGTTTCCTTTCAGGTTTAATTCATTGAATAGTTTTTGCTTTGCATCAGTATCAAATTGGCTTTTTTCTTTAGTTCTTTTGTTTTGAGCTTCCAGACTATTCAGGTTTTGCCAAATTTTAAATTCTTGAAACAAAGGAGACGATTTTGGAACTACTTTATAGCCCTCTGTAACTGTTTTTCCAGTGTCGGGATTAATTTCTTTTTTGCTTTCGAATTCGCAAAAACTGACTAAGCTTTTTTGTGATTTTAGTTTACGTTGGTAGAATATTACAATGTCTCTTATTTCTTCTTTCAATGAAGGTGATAATGCAGCATGATACTTTGCTTGTGTTTGCCAGATTGTCTCAAATTCGTCCATGTAGTCTTGGCGGTAAAACACTTGATTTTTGAGTCTTGTATGTTTGTTTTCTTTGAGTTGCTTGTATAGGTATTGACCTACAGTTTCTTTGTTGAAAAATAGTTCTTTACTTCTATCGCTAATAGCACCCAGATAACCGCTAGAATTGTTGATGTTACTATTGATTTCGGTAATAACATAAGCAACTTCTTCTTTGGCGAGTGGCGTGTTTATTGCCTTGCTGCGCCATTCGTAAGCTTTTAGTTTTTTCTCTTCCCTGGTTCCTTTTATGTCAGCAGTATTAAATGCGTATTTCCCCCAAAACGTAGCAGAAGTGGCTTTTTGACCTTTACCTTCAATTAATTTCCTAAATTCATCTGTTAGTATTTCAGTGTGAATCTTTTTTTGAAAGTTCCATATTTTATCCAGTTCTGTATTGAGGTCTGATCTATAAAAGTCGGGTAACGTTTTTTTTCCTTCTGCTAATAATATATAACACAGTTGGCCGGGTGTAAGGTTTTCATCATACATTCTTTTGGCTATTGCCATTCCATCTATTGCCTGACCTTCATCTTCATTTTTTGCTTTTCTGCTGCTTTTATACCCACGTTTTTTGTTTATCAACAGCAAGATGCGGGCAAAATCTTCTTTACTTATTTCTTCGCTTGCCGCTTTTGCTCTTAGTTCGTATGTACTATGAGTAGTGTTTTTGTCGTTTTCGGCTAGTACGGTATCATTGCTAATGATATTGTGTTTCAGCAGCACATTTATTAGGTTTTGTCTCCTCTGTTTGTATCGTTGCAGAGTTCTTCTAGCACCACGTTTAAGTGTTCTATCTGCATTTACCGAAACGGGCTTTCCTTTTTCAAAGTTTGTTTGTTCTTCCGTAGTTAGCGGATTTACTCTTACTCCAATTCGTTCGATTGTAGATTGCTCATTTTCATTTTCTGCTTCTGTTACAAATGCCCACCCTATAGATGTTGTGCCAAGATCAAGACCGAGAATTTTTTTCATGTTTTGTAGAATTTTAGTATTTTTGTTTTGAAAGCAAATCGCAATAAGGGTTATCCCGTTGTGTAAACATTAAGTTGCCCTCGACTTTAACGGGGGCTTTTTTTTGCCCTCATTTTTCCAATCACAATATAAGTATAATCACCAACCGGTAATAGTTGATTTCTGATATTTTTTGTATTAATGCATTATTAAAGTGTAATGCGCCTACAATGTGCTGTGTAGTGTAGGCTTTCATAAGCAAAGCCCCTCACTGCCCTGCCCGTAGAAGGGAGTGACACAATGCCCGCTGCTAGAAGTGCTACTGTTGGGAACCAACAATGGAAACAGGAAGTAAACACCTATCTACCGATACTAAAAAACCCACCGCAACAGGAGCTGCGGTGGGTTATACATTAAAAGAATATTACAATAAAAACTAACTAACCAGTGTACCTACTTTTTTGCCACTTACTACATTGAGCAGATTGCCAGTGGTGTTCATATCAAACACAATAATAGGTAAGTTATTTTCCTGACAGAGCGTGAAGGCGGTCATATCCATCACTTTCAGGTTTTGGCTGATGACCTGTGCGAAGGATAGCGTATCGAAACGGGTGGCAGTAGGGTCTTTTTCGGGGTCGGCGGTGTAGATGCCATCTACACGGGTACCTTTCAGTATCACATCGGCATCTATCTCCACAGCACGGAGCGAACCTGCGGTATCGGTAGTGAAATAAGGGTTGCCGGTGCCTGCACCAAAGATAACTACCCTACCCTTCTCCAGGTGGCGTATGGCTTTGCGACGGATGTAGGGCTCGGCTATCTGCTCCATTTTTATGGCGCTCTGCAAGCGGGTGTTTACGCCTGCTTTCTCTAGTGCTGCCTGTAGTGCCATACCATTGATAACGGTGGCTAGCATGCCCATATAGTCGCCCTGAGCACGCTCTATGCCAGTTTCGGCTTCGTTCATGCCTCTGTAAATGTTGCCACCGCCTATTACTATAGCTACCTGTACACCGAGGTCTGTGATAGACTTGATCTCTGTAGCATATTGTTCGAGCATCTGAGCATCTAAACCAAAGTTGCGGTTGCCCATCAGCGATTCGCCAGAGAGTTTTAGTAGTATGCGTTTGTATTTTGGAAGCATGTTGTAGTTATTTACCCACCTGTAGGGTGTGTTTTTTTGATATGGTTACTACTGTGAAAAATTAATTAATATATAAAAAGTAATGACCTCATGGGCTATTACATAAATGGCATTTTTACCACTTTTGCTTTTACACCCTTGTCGCGAATCATCACAAATACTTCTGTGCCCTCTGCCAGGTGCGGAGTAGTGAGGTAAGCCATACCTATAGCCTTGCCCATAGTGGGCGACTGTGTGCCTGATGTGACAACGCCTATCTCTTCGCCAGCAGCATTCTGCACGGTGTAGCCATGACGGGGTATGCCTTTGTCTACCATTTCTATACCAGCCAGTTTGCGGGTAGTGCCTTCGGTTTTGTGTTTTTCGATGATGGGGCGAGCGGTGAAGTCTTTGGTGAACTTAGTGATCCATCCCAGACCAGCCTCGATGGGGCTAGTGGTATCGTCTATGTCATTGCCATAAAGGCAGAAACTCTTCTCGAGGCGGAGGGTATCGCGGGCAGCAAGACCTATGGGCTTGAGCCCTTGTGGACCACCTACTCTGAAAATCTCGGACCATATTTTATCGGCTGCGCCGTCTTGGTCTTCGAAGTAGATTTCTACCCCACCAGCACCTGTGTAACCAGTGGCGCTAACGAGTACGTTCTCAACACCTGCAAATACGCCCTTGGTGAAGGTGTAGTACTTGAGGTTGGTGATGTCCATATCTGTAAGCTGCTGCATGTACTGAGTAGCGTTGGGGCCCTGTACAGCAAGGAGTGCTGTTTTCTCTGACACATTGTGCATCTCTACACCGTTGGTGTTGTGGCTGCTGATCCAGTTCCAGTCTTTTTCTATGTTTGATGCATTGACAACAAGCATGTATACTTTGTTGTGCTCTACACAATACACCAGCAGATCGTCTACGATGCCACCCTCGTTGTTGGGCAGGCAAGAGTATTGCGCTTTGCCATCGGTTAGTTTTGAGGCATCGTTTGAGGTTACTCTCTGGATGAGATCGAGTGCATGTTCTCCTTTGAGGATGAATTCGCCCATGTGACTGACATCGAACACGCCTGCGTTGTTTCGCACACAGTGGTGCTCTTCGTTGATGCCTGAATAAGAGATAGGCATGTTGTACCCTGCAAACGGCGCCATCTTAGCACCAAGGGCAATGTGTTTGTCTGTAAATGGAGTGTTTTTCATCTTATTGGAGTATGTATTTGGCAAAAATAAACTTCTATTTTTATCTTTTTTGGTTTTTATCGGGAATGGTGGTTTGTTTTGGGGGGAGCAAAGAAAATAGAGGGGAGTAATAGGTGATTATGGTGGTAGCTGCACTTGTCCCGAAGGCGAACATAGCTGGTAGTAGTGGTTTGGCTGGTAGCAAAAAAAGCACCAACTGGCCATGCAATATTCTACCCTCTCCCCATCACACTTACTGGCATTAACCCAAGGCTGGGAGGTATAAAAATGTCAATAGTTCGCTAAAATGGTGGGCGTGGGTGCATATATGTGCCGTTATGGCATTATCTTTAGGTTGGTTTGAATTTTGCTACTATCAAATAAAATCTGACAAATGAATCAAAACGAATTCCGTAAGTATGCTATTAAGCATCACGGTATCAGCAGTCTTACTGTAGATAGTTATACGTCGTCATTGAGAGTGCCGCAGGGGTTGACCCCATACATTATAGAGGAGCGTCCGATGAACGTGGCATCGATGGATGTGTTTTCGCGCCTTATGATGGACAGGATCATATTCTTAGGCGAGCCTATCAATGACTATGTGGCGAATATAGTAACGGCACAGTTGCTGTTTTTGGAAAGTACTGACCGTGCGCGTGATATACAGATGTATCTGAACAGCCCGGGTGGTAGTGTGTATGCTGGTCTGGGTATCTATGATACGATGCAGATAATAAACCCTGATGTATCGACGATATGTACGGGCATAGCTGCATCGATGGCGGCAGTACTGATGTGTGCGGGCAGCAAGGGCAAACGTACGGCACTGAAACATAGCCGTGTGATGATACACCAGCCGCTGGGTGGTGCTGAAGGACAGGCAAGCGACATAGAAATAACTGCGCGCGAAATAGGCAAGCTGAAAAAAGAGCTGTATGAAATAATAGCGCACCACTCGGGACAAAAAATGTCGAAGGTGGAAAAAGACAGCGACCGTGACTACTGGATGACCGCTGCCGAAGCCAAAGAATATGGCATGGTGGATGAAGTGCTAGAGCGCAACCCACGCAAAACAGAGGCAGGAGAATAAGAAATGAACACAATGATGCAGGCAGCAGTGGGTGAAAAACCGCTGCTGCCTGTGTGGTTTTGGGGCGAGTGTGAAATAGTTAGGGAGTATTCGCCAAGTATGGTTACTTTTGCAACATCATTTACCAATTTTTAAATACATGTTTAATTTAGTCTTATTCGGTCCTCCGGGCAGTGGCAAAGGCACACAATCTGAACAAATAGTAAAAACATACCAACTGCAGCACATAGCTACAGGCGACCTGCTGCGCGATGAAGTGAGCAGACAAACAACACTAGGCGTAGAAGCTAAAAAATATATGGACCAGGGCATGCTGGTGCCAGATGAAGTAGTGATAGGGATGATAAGTGGCAAAATAGACGAAATGCCCGATGCGCGTGGGTTTGTGTTTGACGGTTTTCCGCGTACACGTACACAGGCCGAGGCACTAGACAAACTGCTGGAGTTTAAAAACACACAGATACACCTGGTGCTGTCGCTAGAGGTGCCAGAAGAAGACCTGATAGCCAGACTGGTGAACAGGGGCATAACATCGGGCAGGAGTGATGACAACCAAGAGGTGATAACCGCCAGAATAAAAGAATATAACCTAAAAACAGAGCCAGTGGCCCGCTACTATAACGAGCACGGCAAGCTGGAGCGCATAGCAGGGCACAACCCTGTACCAGAGACTTTTAAATTACTTACAAAGCACATTAACAAGTATTTGTTACCAATAGCATAGTGGAAAAAGGAAATTTTGTTGATCACATCCGCATATTCTGCCGATCTGGTAAAGGAGGCGCAGGAAGCGTGCATTTTGAAAGAAACAAGATGGATGCGATGGCAGGACCTGACGGCGGCAACGGCGGCAGGGGAGGCCATATAAAGCTGAGAGGTAATGCCCAGTTGTGGACACTGCTGCACATGCGCTATTACAAAAACGTACTGGCAAAAGACGGCGTGAACGGATACAAAAACAACTGTACGGGTCATGACGGGGCTGACATAATACTGGAAGTGCCACTAGGCACTGTGGCCAGAGATATGGAAACCGGTGAGCTGGAAGCTGAAATACTGGAAGATGGCCAAGAAGTGATATGGCTGAAAGGCGGTAGAGGTGGGCTAGGTAATGCCAACTTTGCTACACCAACAAACCAGACCCCTGACTATGCCCAGCCAGGCGAGATGGGGCTGGAAGGCTGGAAGGTGCTGGAGCTGAAGATACTGGCAGATGTGGGACTGGTGGGTTTTCCGAATGCGGGCAAATCGACGCTGCTATCTGTGCTAAGTGCTGCCAAGCCTAAAATAGCTGACTATGCGTTTACGACACTGACCCCACAGCTAGGTATAGTAGCCTACAGAGACAATAAGTCGTTTTGTATGGCTGACTTACCGGGTATAATAGAGGGTGCTGCCGAAGGTAAGGGGCTGGGACACAGGTTTCTGCGACACATAGAGCGCAACTCTGTGCTGCTACTGCTGGTACCTGCAGATAGTGACGACCACCAGAAGGAGTATGAAATACTGATAAATGAGCTAAACGAGTATAACCCAGAGCTGCTACACAAAAAAATAGTGATAGGCATAAGCAAGAGCGAAATGCTGGACGATGAGCTGAAGCAAGAAATAGCAAAGGTACTGCCAGATAATATTCCGCATGTGTTTGTGTCGTCGCTGGCGAGCCAAGGGCTGGTACAGCTAAAGGATGAATTGTGGAGGGCACTGACTGCTACAGATCATACTCAGCAATAAGAATAAACTAACACTACAAAACCGCCGCTATGCATCAGGTAACACCTGCACAACTAAAACACTGGCTAGATATAGGGCAAGAATTTGTGCTGATAGATGTGCGCGAACCCTGGGAACATGACACCTACAACATAGGTGGTCTGCTTATACCGATGGGCGACCTAGCTGCCAGAGCTACCGAAATACCCCGCGACACTGATGTGGTGCTATACTGCGAAAAAGGCATAAGGAGTGTGATAGCCATACAAAGACTAGAGGCGGCAGGCTACACCAACCTTGCCAACCTGACTGGTGGCATGAGTGCCTGGAGAGCGGCAGACAAATAGAGCAAAGACAAAGAAGAAAATAAACTAACTGGCCCTAAAGATGTACCTGAAAAAGGATACATCTTTAGGGCTATTAACTATTGATGCACAATTGGTTGCAAGCTAATGGAGCGCTGAGCAGCAGCAATCATTTTGTAGACAAAAAAATAAGGCATAATTTAGTGAAAAAAATATCATTGAAAAAGAATATCCTTGGGGTAATCTGCGCCATGGGCGCGTTACTCACCTCTACCGTATCCTATAGTCAAACAATGAGTACATATGCCGGAACCGGCACTGCTAGCTTTACAGGCGATGGCGGCGCTGCAACATTGGCTACTATGAGGCAGCCCAATGGTGTGGCTACTGATGCTGCTGGGAATGTGTATGTGTGCGATAATGCCAACTTTAGGATAAGGAAAATAACTACTGCAGGTGTAATATCTACCATAGCAGGCACCGGTGCAGTGGGCTATTCGGCTGCACACGAAGGTGTGGTTGCTACTACTGCATTTATAAATGCCACAGGCGGTATAAAAGTAGATGCTGCGGGCAATATATATTTTGCGGATCTTGGTAATAATATCATCAGAAAAATAAGCACCAGTGGCATCATAACTACCATAGCAGGCACTCCACCACCAGCAGTTGCTGGATACTCGGGTGATGGGGGTGCTGCCACAGCAGCTAAACTAAATGCCCCCTATGATGTGGCAGTAGATGCAGCGGGCAATGTGTATATAGCAGACCAAAACAATCATTGCATAAGAAAAGTAACGGCTGCGGGCACGATATCCACTATATGTGGCAATGGCCTAATAGGTATAGGAGCAGCAGGAGACGGCGGGCCAGCAATATCAGCGAAGCTGCAGTATCCTCACTCGCTAGATGTAGATGCCGCTGGCAACATATATATATCGGACTATGGCAATAACCGCATACGCAAAATAAACACGGCAGGCACTATAAGTACTATAGTAGGAGCAGTGGGGCTACCCTATGGCTACACTGGTGATGGTGGTCCAGCTACTGCAGCAAGGATATACTACCCCGAGGGACTAGATGTAGATAATGCAGGTAATTTGTACTTCTGCGACTGGACTAACCATGCTATAAGGAAGGTAGGTACAACGGGCATTATTAATACCATCGCAGGTACTGGCACCAGCGGTGCTAGTGGTGATGGTGGCTTAGCTACACTGGCGCTACTCAACAGACCAACCGCTGTGGCAGTAAGGGCAAGTGATGGAGATGTGTTTATAGCAGACAATGAAAACAACAAAGTGAGGAGGATAAAAGTGGGCGATGCGCCTTTTTTTACCGCAGGGCTAAGCCGCACCGTAACCGTATGCCCCATAGAGTTTACTACCCTTGATTCGGCTGTGCGGGTAGATGACCTAAATGTAGGCGAAACGCTAACGTGGAGCGGAGTAGACCTACCATCGAACGGTACGCTAGTGGCTAGCTACAGCACACTGTCTACAGGCAGTACGGTGACCCCAGTAGGTATTACGTATGCACCCTTTACGGGTTTTGTGGGGCTAGATACATTTACTGTGCGAGTGACTGATGGTATATATTCTGACACTATAACAATCTACATAACATCGTTAGGCAACCCTGATGTGGGTGCTATAACTGGTGCGGATAGTGTGTGTCCTGGGCTGTCTATAACACTCACCAACACTGCAACTGGCGGCACCTGGAGTAGCAGCAACACTGCATTAGCTACAGTATCGGGTAGTGGCGTGGTGACAGGTGTTACGGCAGGCACTGTTACTATTAGTTACTTTGCTTCAAATTTTTGTGCTACTACCTACACCACACATACTGTACGTGTACTGGCTACAGTACCTTGCATAAGCTCTGTGGCAGATGCAGCCAATAGCACTGAGGACAAAGTAACTGTAACGCCCAACCCTAGCAAGGGAATCTTCTCTGTAAAGATATCAACTGCCATACCAGCAGAACATGAGATAGAAATATATGATGTAACAGGCCGTAAACTAGCAGCGTACAAGGTAGTGTCTAATAAAACTACACAACTGGCATTTGACGGTGGGCAAGGTATGTATATGATGGTGGTAAGTGGAAATGGCAAAAAACATACCGAAAAACTGATAATAGACTAGTCTGCAACCAGTAAAATAGGTTTCGGACTAACAAATGAAATGGCTTATTATCAATAAGTTGTGTAAAAGAATCTAGCATGTAGCGTCACAGAATACTACGAAAGTAACTGAAAGTTACTTTTCAACATCATTTACACAACTAATGAATACAGTAAACTATTTTATACTACAATTGCAGGAAAAAGAAATTTATTTGTAACTTGTGGTAATATTGCCAACCATTTTAAACGAATGTGCGTCTTACATAGTGAATAGAGAGAATTGTGAAAAGTTATAACAACATTGAAATGAAGAATATGAAACATAGTATCCTCAAAAAAGCAACCCAGCTAACTGCTTTTTTAACGTTTTTGTTTACCGTGTCATTTGGTCAGCTAACAATAGTAGACACAGGAAACTGCCTCACGCATACCTTGCATGCTACTGTAACAGGAACAATGCCAATAGGTACTGGTATTACAGCAGATGATGGTTATTCAGGTGTATTCCCCATAGGGTTTACGTTCAACTTTTATGGCATCAACTATACAGATCTGGTTATAGGATCGAATGGTGTATTGAACTTTAACACTACACTAGCAGGCGGATATTGCCCATGGCCCATAACTGCTGCATTGCTAGGCAACCCTAGTATGCGTAATGCAATTTGCGGTCCTTGGTGCGACATACTTATAAGTGCTGGTGGCTCTATTACCCGTACCACTACTGGTACAGCACCCAACAGAAAGTTTGCAGTGACCTGGTGCGGAAGTCGGATGTATGGCTGTACTGCAGAATGGACTACCAGTCAGATAATCATTTATGAAACTACCAATCTGGTAGAGGTGCATATAGCACACAAAACATCTTGTGCATGGAACAATGGCCGTGCAATAGTAGGTGTACAGAACACAGCAGGAACACTGGCAACAGTACCGCCAGCGCGCGACTGGACACCTAACTGGACAGTACTGGCCCCACCAGAAGCATGGCGTTTTACACCATCGGCTGGTACATATACGGTGTCATCTATTCCCTATGCTCCACTACCTTATGCTACATCGGCTATCTACTGGTATGATAGTACTACTGGCGCTTATCTGGGCAGCGGTCCATACTTGACTGTAACACCTACAGTACCTACTACTTATGTAGCTGCGGCGCTAGGCTGTAATGATACTACCAGAGCATACATAACTGTGAATCCTACAGTAGCTAGTGCTGGAGGTATACCTAACATCAGCGGATACACAGCTACTAACCCATCTGAGTGTGGTAAATGTGATGGCTCGATAGTATTGCGTGGCATTAACCCACACCAGATAGATACAGTATTCCACTCAATAAACGGTATAGCACAACCTCCTTATGTGGATTCTGCTGCGCTGGATAGTACGATAGTATTGTCTAACTTGTGTGGAGCGGTATATGACTACATCTATGTGAAGGTGGGCGATTGTCCGTCTAACCAGGTAGGGCCTATAACTCTGGTTACGCCAGTGCTGGCGGTGTCTGATACGGCATATTCGCACCCTACAGTGTGTGGTAAGTATGATGGCTGGATAAAACTATTCGGGCTTACACCATTAAAACCATTTTCGATAGCATATAGTAAAAATGGTGTTCCTCAGCCAGCCTTTACCGGTATAGTGAACGCTGACAGTACAATACTAATGCCAGCACTAGGAGCGGGAACCTACAGTGGTATAGCAGTGACAATAGGCTTGTGTACTGCACCTGCCCCTACTATAGTACTGGTGAATCCTGCACCCTATATGCCGTCATTTACTTATGAATTGGGATTGGGTTGTAACGGCGACTCAGTGTTTGTGACTAACACCACTACACCTACTGGCTACTATAGCTACTGGAACTATGGTGATGGATCGGGCATAGACAGCACACGTACATGGCATATGTATAACACCCATACTGCATCACCAATACCTTATGTAGGTACTTACACCATAACACTGTACTACAACACTACTCCATACAGAGACCCTGCATGCGAACTGAGCCGTACAGAGACGATAAATTATGACCACCGTATACAGTCTGTATTTACTCCAGAGTACAACAAAATATGCTTGGGCACCGATGTAACCTTCAACAACGCATCTATCAGCGCCTATTCTCCTACTTACTTCTGGGAATTTGGAGATGGATTTAATGAAGATGGTACGGAGAACCCTACACATACTTATCAGTATGGTAGTGTGTTCAATGTAAAGCTGACAGTGACAGATAATATAGGTTGCAAGCATACAAGTACCAAACCTGTAGAGGTGGTATCGCTGGAGCTGACAACTAACATGCTAGACACTAACGTGTGTTTGAGAACACCAATGCCTGTGATAGCAACTGCGGTATCTAAACCAGTGCAACCAATGAGCTATGCATGGACACAAACACCAGCAGGTAGCAACCTAGATGCTTATGACAAAGCGACAGTGAACTTCTTTGGCTTAGGCTCCTACACGTTGGCAGTGACTGCGAGTACACCACCATTCGCTGGTTTCCCTAATGGCTGTGAGAAAAATGAGTATATACTCATTAAATCTCATCCTCCGATAACATTTACTAACCTTACAGTAAGTCCACAGGTTATAAATCTGGGTAGCTCTATACAGTTGAATGCTAATGGTGCTGTGTTTTACAAATGGAGCCCAGCTAACGGAACATTGAACAATCCTAACATTAGCAACCCTATAGCAACACCTACCGACTCTGTGACAACGTACACGGTATATGGTATGACTGAGTTTGGTTGTTTGGACTCGGCGCAGATCAAGGTATATGTAGATCAGGATGTGAAGGACTTTGCACCATCAGGCTTTACACCAAATGGTGATGGCAAAAATGATGTGTTCCGTCTTATAGGAATGAGGTTCCACAAGCTGGTAGACTTCAGAATATACAACAGATGGGGCGAAAAAGTGTTCCAAACTTCTAACATAGAAGATGGCTGGGATGGCACTTACAAAGGTGTGCCACAAGACCTAGGAACGTATATGTATGAGATAATAGTGGCGCTGCCTAACGGACTGAACAAATCGTACAAAGGCAATGTGACACTGATAAGATAAACAATCAGTAAGACCGTAATAAACAAAAATCCCTCCTGATAATATTAGGAGGGATTTTTGTTTTGGGTTGGAATCTGGAAACAACTACAGAAACAGAAAACACATTCAAATCAAACCAAACAATACGAGTATGCCTATTGCTGAATTTCAGGATTCTGATTATAAGTATTCATTTGCACCGATTGTAAACGAAGGGTGTGTGATGTTGATACTGGGTTCATTGCCGGGGGATGAATCGTTGAGAAGGGGTGAATATTATGCTAATCCCAGAAATGGATTTTGGAAGATAATGGGTGCATTGTTTCCTCAAATCCCAGACCTGTATACAGATAGATGCAAGTGGCTACTAGACAATAAAGTAGCACTTTGGGATGTACTAAGCCATGGCAAAAGGACAGGCAGCCTTGACAACAACATTACCAATGGACACCCTAATGACCTAATGGGTATGTACCAACGCTACCCAAACATAAAGCATGTATTCTTTAATGGTACCAAGGCACAAAAGGACTACGCAAAACATATTGGTTTTGATAGTAACCACATTTTCAGCCTGCTGCCATCGAGCAGTAGTGCTAGGGCAATGTCGATAGAGGGGAAAGTAAGGGAATGGGAAAGAATAATAAATAGTAAAGCTGATGGTTTTTAGCTATTCTACTTGCAGTTAAGGAGAGGCTAGGGAATGTTTCATTAAAAAGATACCAGACTGTAAAAGAAAATCAATAAACCCATATAATGTACGTATCGTTGTAGATGCTATTTTTCTACCTTTTCTGAAATTTTGTAAGTATGAAATTCTTCTAAAAACGGGTCAGATACCCTGATGACCTTAGAACCAAACAGGCGCTTCTCAAAAAACACATCCCAACTATAACTGTCTTTATCATTCCGTATATTATATACCCTGAATCTACTTATATAGTCTCTGATATCGGTGTAATGAAACCAGAAAATTGGCTTTTTTTTCCCGTTGACATAAGAGACTTGAGCAATGGCATCTATTTGTACCAACATCTGACCTCCTCTGCGATCGAGCGTCCATTTTTCTTTGATATGGTAAAATTCAACTTGTTGTGGATATGTACATGATGAGATAAAAGCTGTGTCTTTAATGGTAGTGTCTCCTGAGTGCTTTGATACACTATTGAGGTAAGTACGTGCAAGTAATGAAAGGTTACCAGCATCGCACTGGGTCAATGTGTCTATTGCACCTACCGTGAGAGGGGTAGATAAACTTATATCGTCGCTGCTGTACGCCTTTATAGTACCTGATTTGATACCACTAAGTAAGATAGTAGCAAAGGAATTGGCATCAATGTTGAGTAATGCTGCATTCTCTCGATCAAAGACATTTAATTCACGCCATAATCTCCTTTTCCAGGCTAAATTGGTGTCGTTAGTTGACTGTAATTGAAATAAGACTGCCGCTTTATCATCATTTTTGAAATCTTGAGCAATAGCTGCATTATGCAAACATGATTGTAATAACAGCAGCAAGAAGAGACATGGAAGATTTTTCACGGTTGATGATTTATAGTGCAATATAGTCAATGAAATTGTTGTGGATTTAAATGAGAATTTACCCCGTAGTTAATTAAGTGGTACCCTACCGATTACGAAAAATGGGGTGAAAAATAAAAGAAAAGTGGGTGTTGTGTAAACTAAAACGGGGTTTCGTTTAGTGAAAGTGGGGTTTCAGAAAGATGGGTGTGGAAAGATGAAACGAAGGATTAATTTCGTGGAGGACTATTTATGCGTATTTCCACACTGGCTATTCTGCTATTTTTTTTATTGTCTGTAACTACTGCTGCACAAACAGAGCAATCGCCGTATTGCCTGAGTGTGAATAGAAGTAATGGATTACCATCGGAAGAGGTGTATGACCTGATGGAAGATGACAAGGGCTATATGTGGCTAGCTACGGGTGGTGGGCTGTATAGATATGACGGATTTTCGTTTGTGAGGTGGCAAAGTGACCTGCAAACCTCTGCAGCAGGTAGTTGTGTGCGGAAGGACAAAATGGGCCGTGTGTGGTATGAAAACTTTGATGGATACCTATACTACACTGATGGTAATATACTGAAAGCACTGCAACAAAGACCTGCCATTACTTTTATGCCATTTGGGGTGACGGATAAACACCTATATGTGGTACAAAAAGAGGGTGTGGATGTGTATGACATAGCGACACTGAAACTAATCAAGAGCATAGAAATAACTTTTAATAAGTTAGGACATTCGTGTAGTGGTAAGGATGCATTTTATGTATCGGCAAATGGAACTATATACAAGATAGATAAGGAGCTGAATGTGCAAAAAGTGGTTGTGAAGGAATTGCCAGTAGGTAGTCTGCATCAGCTATTTGTGGTGCATGATAGCCTATACGTGCTGCCCAGGCAAAGTGATGTAAACAACATATATGTGCTAGATAAAAACATGCAACTAGTACAAAAAATACCAGTAGATGCAAGTGGTGTGCATAGAGGGATAGAGCAAACGGAAGGTGGATTGTGGCTGTACACATCGCTAGGGTGTAAACTGATAAAAGGTAATAACGGGAAGGGCGAAAAGACAGTTTTTCAGGGCAAGAGCATATCGAAAATACTCAGCGACAGGAATGGGAACTACTGGTTTGCAACGACAAATGAAGGGGTTTATGTAGTGCCTGACCTAGACAACATAGTATATAAGCTGAATGGCGCAAAAGTAAGGCAAATAGTGGCTACCGCAAAGGGACTGCTAATAGGTACACAAACCGGAGACCTACTGAGACTTAATGAACAAGATGGTAGCCTGACTAAACTGAGCAATGATGAAAACAGTGCGGATATATATTATCTGTATGCTGATGCGTACAATATTTTATACTCGGCAACAGGACATACTATAGTGTCGAGAAAAGAACTGAATGAGAAATTTAAAAAAAGAGCAAGCAGTAATAACCTAGCAGTAAAGGCCGTGGTAGTGGTAGATGATAAGTACTATGCAATGGCTACCAGTGGAATGAGCATGCTGCTGCCAATACCGAATGTGGATGAAAACAAAAAAAGTAACTGGGATACTGTGCAAAGATATGCGGGATTAACTGCTATGAGTGGCGGTAAGATATTGCTGAATGGTATGCGAGCAAGGGCTGTGGCATATGACAGCATGCGGCAAACACTGTACTTTGGTACTAACAATGGAATAATAGCTGTGAGCCCTAACGAGACTCACACAGTGACACACAATGGAAAGGCTATCTATGCGGCACAGTTGGTGTGGCATAGGGGCTATGTATATGTGGCTGATGCGAAGGGAAAACTGCTGCGAATAACCAGTAATGAGAAAACTGAAGAGTTGAAAAACTATGCAGAATGGGGCAGTGTGCGACTGCTGAAAGCATGCGGCAACAGGCTGTATTACTGTGGTAGCAGGCAACTGTATGACATGACCGATCCGGATAAGGTGACTCCTGTGAAAATACCGATAGAGGCCGACCAAATAAATGACATAGCAGCAAGTGATACTGTATTGTGGCTGGCGACCAATAATGGATTAGTATCGTTTGTGGAGCGAAGTAATAGAAGGTTGATAACGCAGCCAGGATTTTACATAAATACCATATTAGTAAATGATAAAGAAATAGAGGGAAAAATAGCGGCACAGTTAGCGTTTGACGAGAATAATATAACTATAGGCTACTCGATAGTGGAATTTGCGGCTGCACAGCCATCGGTTTTGTCATACAATATAAATGGAGGTGAATGGAAAGATCTTCCTGGTAACACTAGGACATTACAGTTCAGATCGTTGTCGCCGGGGCGATATGAAGTGGCATTTAGGGTGAATGGTAAGACGGTAGAGGAGCGAGTGCTGTTTGAAATAGCATCTCCATTTTGGCAGCAAGTATGGTTTTATATTTTTCTGGTAACGGTATTGCTACTATTGGGGCTTGTGTACTACAGCTATAGCATAAAGCGAAAAATGAGGAAGGTAGAGGAGCAGAAAGAAAAATTGCAAATGGAGGAAAGACTGAGTAGGTCTATGCTGTCTGCACTCAGGTCGCAAATGAACCCACACTTTTTCTTTAATGCGCTGAATACGGTGCAGGCATATATATTTACGAATGAGAAATCGAAAGCGAGCGACTACCTAGCAAAACTATCTATGTTGACAAGGACGATACTGGAAATGTCGGAGGCGGAAACGGTGCTGCTGAGTAGCGAAATAGAAGCACTGAATCTGTACCTAGAACTGGAACGAACAAGATTTGGAGATGACTTCAAGTACAGTGTTGTGGTGGAGAACATATCGGAGCCAATGGTGTATGAAATACCGTCAATGATCATACAACCATTTGTAGAAAATGCAGTAAAACATGGACTGCTGCACAAAGAGGGAGAAAAACTGCTACATATAAAATTTGTGAAAGAAGGACAAGAACTGATGGTGACAATAGACGATAATGGTATAGGTAGGGCAAGATCGGAGGCGCTAAATGAGATAAAAAAGAAGAAATATAAATCATACTCTACCCGTGCTACAGCCGAACGTGTGAAGCTGCTGAATGCTAGCTCGCCAGATAGAATATATGTGAGCATAACCGACAAGATGAGCGCAGACGGTGTGGCGATGGGCACTATGGTACTAATAAAAATAAAACTAGCATGAGCTACAAAGCGATAATTATAGACGACGAAGAAATGGCAAGGATACTGCTGCGCGAGATGGTGAACGAATGTGTGGATGAAGTGGTAGTGGCGGAACTATGTGCCGACCTGGCAAGTGGTGTAAAAGCTATAAGAAAACATAAGCCAGATATAGTGTTTCTGGACATAGAGTTACCAGGCCATAGTGGGCTGGAATTGCTCGATTTTTTTAATGAAGATGAGGTGAGTTTCTCGGTGATATTTGTAACGGCCTATAACAAGTATGCTATACAGGCATTTAATTTATCGGCAGTATCGTACCTATTGAAACCTGTGCAGCCGTCGGCGTTAAAGTCGGCTATTGAACTGTTTGAGAGAAACAGAAGCCGAGCCAGTTATGCGACCTTAAAGAATAACCTTAGTGGCAAAACAGCACAGAAAATAGCACTGCATACGATGAACAGTATAGCATTTGAAGAGACGACAAACATACTATACTTTGAGGCAGATGGTGCTTACACCAAGGTGGTGCTGAGAAACGGACCACCAGTAGTGGTGAGTAAACCATTGAAACACTTTGAGCAAATGCTGAGTGAGTGTGAAGACTTCTATAGGTGCCATAAATCGTACATGGTGAATGTGCGGTATGTGACTGAATACATGAAAGCGAATGGTGGCATACTGGTAGTGGACAAAAAGTATGAGCTATCTGTAACCCAGGACAAACTGGAGCCCTTGATGAAAAGGGTAGCTCAGTTTCAGTAGTAAAAACAGAAAGGAGCTATTGCCCGAAAATAACACGAAAAGAAAAAACGCACAGTAATTTATAACCAGCTTTCGGAAAGTGAAAAGGGAGTTTCAGTAAAAGTGCCAAATATCAAAAGATGTATCTGTGACCTTTGGGTAGAAGTCAAAAAAAACAGATACAATATGAAAAAGACTCTTTACAATCTATTTGCAGGCTGCATACTGTCAGCAGCCATTACAGCCAGTGCTGAAGCACAAACAATTTACACCTATTGCGGCACAGGAATAGGTGATTATACTGGCGATGGTGGCCCCTCAACTGCTGCTACCCTGAAACTTCCTGCTGGGATACGGATACACAATGGTGATTTATATTTTTCTGAAGCAGGTAATAATATTGTGCGAAAAGTAACAGGTGCTACAAATATCATAAGTACAGTGGCAGGTAATACTGGATCTGGTTATGCGGGCGATGGTGGACCGGCTACAGCAGCTAATTTAATCATCTCATCAGGAGATGTGATTTTTGACAATAGCAACAATATGTATTTTTCAGATGCAGGTAATCATGTAATTCGCAAGGTGAATACCAGCGGCGTCATCAGCACCATAGCAGGCGATGGCAGCAATGGTAATATTGGCGATGGTGGACCAGCCACAGCAGCAAGATTTTACACTCCTTTCGGGTTGGCATTAGATGCATCAGGAAATATGTACATAGCAGATCATAGGAATCATAAAATCAGAAAAATAGACATGGCCACTGGAGTTGTGACAACAGTAGTGGGTACTGGTACTGCCGCTAGTAGTGGTGATGGTGGGCCAGCTACTGCAGCCGAAATAGAATACCCTGTAGGATTAGCAATAGATGGATCTAACAATCTTTACATTGGTCAGTATGATGCGGGTTCAATAAGAAAGGTGAATCTGACAACAGGGATAATAACTACACATGCTACTGGCATGGAGGATTTGATGCATATACAGTTAGACCAAGCTGGAAATCTATTTGCCGGAAATGAAGCTACTACAGGACGAGTGTACAAGATAACCCCATCGGGCACAGTAACAGTAGTAGCTGGCGGTGCGGGATCATTGCCAACCGGTGATGGTGGCCCTGCTACCGCCGCGGGTATGGAAAGACCTGTAGGTGTGGCTGTAACATCGAATGGCAGTCTGCTTATCAGTAACAGGCAACACCACCGCATACGTATAGTAACACCGGCAACTGCAACGATAAGCGGCACAGCAACAGTATGTGCAGGTGGCACTACCACATTCACCGCCTCGATACCAGATGCCGCCTGGAAAAGTGGCAACACTACTGTAGCTACTGTATCGGCTACGGGTGTGGTAACGGGTGTTGCTGCTGGTACTGCTACTATTACTTATGTAGCAGGACTAGTGTTCGGTACGAGAGTAGTAACAGTTAATGCTCCTACTGCGCCTTCTATATCTGCCGCTGGCGCTACTCTATCTGTACCAAGCACGTTTGCTACATACCAGTGGAAACTGGGGAGCACGCCTATAGCTGGTGCTACCAACAACACACACACAGCTACTACCAGTGGCACCTATGCGGTAGATGTGACAGATGCTGGTGGATGTAGTGCTACCTCGGCTGACTTTGCGTTTACAACATCAGTAGGTGATGTAAACAAAACTACCGGACTACAACTGTTCCCAAACCCTGCTGCTGATGGTGCATTTGCGGTGAGTATAGCGGGCAGCAACAATGAAGAAGTAACCATAGTAGTAACCAATGCTACTGGAATGAAGGTATATGAAACAACAACAAAGTACACTGCTCCTCTGCAGGTGAAACTAAACGTACCATCTGGTGTGTATATGTTACATGCCACCACTGCTACCCAGCAATATAATACCAAAGTAATGGTGAAGTAGTTGATAGACGCTGCTAGCTACCCTATGTCTATAGGGTGGCTGCAAGCAGCGTAAGAATGAACCAATACTGCCCTTGATTAGAAAAGCAACAATATCACCTTCCACTATGAAATATCAACAATGGGTTGTCTGAAAAATAGACAACCCATTAGTTGGTATAAGCATTGATACATGTGCTTTGATTATTCTTCTTATTGAGACAGCCCCTCCCTTAGCGCTATTTTATACCACTATCCTGCCCTGATTTAGACACCATTGCTATTTCAAGATTTTCAATTTAATCACACACAATTATGAAGCAGGTATTTACACTTATTGCGTTATTATTTATGCTCAGTACTGCCCATGCTCAGGCACCCAATGCTATACCCTATCAGGCGGCAGCACGCAATAGTAGCGGAGCTATATTGGCTAGTGCCAACATCTCTGTGAGGTTCACTATAAGAGATGCGGTAGCATCGGGCACCATACTCTACCGCGAGACACATGCTGTGACTACATCAGTGCAGGGGTTATTTTCTGTGAATGTTGGTCAAGGCACGGTAGTGTCAGGTTCATTTACCGGCATTAACTGGGGTGTCAATCACAAGTTTATGCAGGTGGAGCTGGACCCTGCAGGGGGAAGCAGCTATATAGATATGGGTACACAACAATTGCTGAGTGTGCCTTATGCCTTGTTTAGTGGTGCCACCAGACCCACTATAAGTAGTGTGGGCGATACTATGTTTTTTGGGGGAGGAGTGTACTATATAATCCCCGGCATAAGTGCATCTAATTGTGTGGTGTCGGCAGGCACTATTACCAGTGCTAGCTCGGTATGTACGGGTAGTAATATTTCTCTTACCAGCAGCGTAGCAGGTGGTGTATGGAGCAGCAGCAACCCATCTGTGGCACCTATAGTGGGCGGCAATGTGTTGGTAGGGTTTTCTGCTGGCACTACTACTGTAACATATACTGTTGCTGCGGCATGCGGCACTGCCACTGTAACTGCTGTGGTGACAGTGAACCCTGTTCCTGCTGCGGGTATCATAAGTGGTGCATCTAGTGTGTGTGCCGACCAAACTACGACACTGAGCAGTACTATAGCAGGCGGTACTTGGACCAGCTCTAACACATCGGCGGCTACTGTAAGTAGCGCAGGTGTAGTGTCTGGGGTGTCGGCTGGAGTAACAACTATAAGTTACACGGTAACGAATGGTTGCGGATCAGCAACTACATCCAGATCAATGACCGTGAATCCATTGCCATTTGCTGGTACCGTGTCGGGTACTGCTACAGTATGTGTGGGTAGCACCACTACCCTAACCAGTACAGGCAGTGGTGGCACATGGAGCAGCAGCCATGGAGCAATAGCTACTATCAACCCCATGGGAGTAGTAACAGGTGTAGCGGCAGGTACTGCTACAATAAGTTATAAAGTAGTAAATAGTTGCGGCACAAGTACTGGAGTGAATGTGGTGACGGTGAATCCGCTACCCATTGCAGGCACCATAACCGGAGCTGATACTGTAATGATGGGTGGCGCTACAACACTAAGCAATACCACCGCCGGTGGCACTTGGAGCAGTAGCAATACTGCTGTAGCAACGGTGGGCACCACAGGAGCAGTAAATGGCATAACAGTGGGTAGTATTACGGTAAGCTATACAGTAACCAATAGTTGCGGCACCAGTGTGACCACCAAAGATGTATATGTAAGACCACTAATGGTAGGTGATAGCTATGGTGGAGGTATAATAGCTTACATCCTTCAGCCCGGCGACCCTAGCTATACTGCCGCTGGCATGAGGGGGCTGATAGCTGCCCCGAGTGATTTAGGGACAGCTAGATGGTGGTGTTCGGGAACTTTAGTAGGTGGAACCTCTATTGAAATAGGTGCAGGAGCAACTAACACAGAAAATATTCTGTCAGTTTGCCCAACTGCTGGAATAGCAGCACGTTTGTGTGCAAATCTGGTATTAGGTGGCTATGACGATTGGTATCTGCCCAGCAGAAACGAAATGTATAAATTACATTTTAACAGACTGAGTATTGGTGGTTTTTCCGATGATGAATATTGGACAAGTAGCGAGATAAGTGATGCTAATGCCACACATTTTAATTTCAGTTACGGTGGTCACGCCTCAAGTTATAAAGGCTACACATTGCGTGTACGTGCAGTTCGCTCATTTAGCTTCACATGCCCTGAGACGGCAGGTGTTATATCTGGTTTGTCATCGGTATGTGTAGGCAGTACTACCGCTCTAGGTAATGCCGTAGCTAGCGGCACATGGAGCAGTAGTAGTACAGGCATAGCCACGGTCAGTGCATCGGGCGTAGTGACAGGTGTAGCTGCAGGTACGACTATCATCACATATACCGTTACTGAAAGCTGTGGCTCAGCTACTACTACGAGAGTAGTGACTGTAAATCCAATGCCATCAGTAGGCACTATTACTGGTGCAGATTCTGTAGCTGTAGGAAGTACCATTGCACTCAGCAATACCGCTAGTGGAGGCACATGGAGCAGTAGCAATACTGCAGTTGCCACAGTAGGCACAGGGGGCGTAGTGTCGGGTATAGCGATGGGCTCCACTACCATAAGTTATACTGCCACTAACGCATGCGGCACAAGTGCTGCGACTAAGGTGGTGACAGTAAGGGCATTAGCTGTGGGAGATAGTTATGGTGGTGGCATTATAGCTTACATACTTCAGCCCGGTGACCCTGGTTATGTAGCTGGTCAGTTTAGGGCCATTATTGCAGCCCCTTCAGATCAGGGTGCTATTCAGTGGGGTTGTTATGGCACATTGTTGGGTAGCACATCTCAGACAGTAGGTAGTGGTGCTGCCAATACTGTTTCTGTATCTGCATCATGCGGTGCTGGTACTGCTGCCCGTTCTTGCGCCGATCTGGTACTGGGTGGCTACAGCGACTGGTACCTGCCCAGCAAAAATGAACTGGATAAACTACGTGCCAACAGAGCCACTATTGGTGGCTTTGCATTGGGCAGCTACTGGAGTAGTAGTGAAAGCACTGTAAATAATGCGTTGTTGGTCAACTTTAATACTGGTAATGCGCTGAGCGTAGCCAAAAATGAATCATTCAATGTTCGTGCTGTCCGTGCTATCAGTTGTCCTGAACTGCCCAGCAGTATAACAGGCACAGCCTCGGTATGTATTAGCAGCACTACTACACTCAGCAGTGCTACTACTGGTGGCACATGGAGTACCAGCGCACCCGGCATAGCCATTGTGAGCGCATCGGGTGTGGTGACAGGTATTGCGGTCGGTACTGCTACCATTAGTTATACAGTTACAGAGAGTTGTGGTAGTGCATCTGCTACACGGGTGGTAACTGTAAATACGGTACCGTCAGTAGGCGCTATAACAGGCGCAGACTCAGTAGGTGAAAGTAGTTCTATAACCTTAAATAGTACAATTTCAGGTGGTATATGGACAACTAGCAACTCCGCAATAGCTACCATTAACTCAGGCGGTGTTATTACAGGCATTTCATTGGGCACTACTACAGTTAGCTACGCGGTTTCCAATACATGTGGCACAGCTATCGAAACAAAGGTAATTGTAGTGCGTCCTTTGTCCGTAGGCGATAGTTATGGCGGTGGGATAGTAGCTTATATACTACAATCTGGAGATCCTGGATATGTAGCAAGTGAGACTCACGGTTTGATAGCTGCTCCGAGCAACCAGGGTGCAGGTATACAATGGGGCTGTTTTGGTACGTCAGTAGGTGGTACGTCTTTAGCTTTAGGCACAGGAGCAGCCAATACAGCCATAGTATCTGCTGCTTGTGGAGCAGGTACAGCAGCAAGGCTATGTGCTGATTTGGTATTAAACGGCTACAGCGACTGGTACCTACCCAGCAGAGATGAGTTAAATAAAGTACACATTAATAGGCTTTCCATAGGTGAGTTTACCACTGGTGGCTATTGGAGTAGTAGCGAGTACTCTGCTTCCAGCGCTTGGCTCGTCCTCTTCTTCTTAGATGGCTCCACCCACTTCAACAGTAAGAACCACCCCTACTATGTTCGTGCGGTTCGGGCTTTTTGATATGCTTAATAATCAAAACTATCAAATGATAATGTCGCCTATTGATTTAGGAACGAAAAGATGGGTAAAATAAGTGATTTCTTATAACTATGAATAACAATACCCGCCATGCAGCAATGTGTGGCGGTTTGTTTGTTTATGGTAGGGTACTGGAGTAATGTGTTGATGATGGTGTATGGGAAAGCTCCTCATAGCCCTGAACGTAGAAGAGATGCGACGCAACCGACGATGATAAGAGCGCTAAGGCTGGTGACCAAAATGAAATAAAAAGTCGCACTTATCACAGCCACTTTTTGCGGCGAAACCAGATGTAAATGATCAGTACTACTATAACCATCATGGATATAGCGAACGGATAGCCATACTGCCAGCGGAGCTCGGGCATGTGCTGAAAATTCATGCCATAGACCCCTACTATAAAGGTGAGGGGCATAAAAAAGACTGAAAATATGGTGAGTACGCGAATGGTTTCGTTGGTGCGCTGTGCAGATATATTGAAGTATATGTTTAGGAGGTGATTGGTGTTTTCGTACATAGCATCGTAGAGGCTTTTTTGCTTAATGTAAAGGTCGCGAACATCGCGGGTATAAGCATTGGAAGCCCCTTGAGGGTCTATACGGTCAATGACATCGCTTGACAAAACAAGCAATCGCCTAATAACATCCAGCTTGCGCTTGAGGAAGTACATACCCTTGAGCAGGGGTGTTTTTCGGGAGGTAAGGAATACTTGTTTTTCGAAAAAGTCGAGCGACTGTGCCAGTAAGATTCCTGTTTCGTCAAAGGTGGTTAAACCTTTTTTTACCAAGATATTAAGCACATGATGAGGGTTGGTGCATCTGCCAGCCAGCACATAATCTTGGCTAATGTTTGTTAAGGGTTCCCAAGGTAGGCGGTGTATAGTGATGATAAACGTATCGGAAATGAAAACGGCTATTTTTCCGGTAAGTTCTTGAACGGTCTCCGCCTTTACATCGGGCTGGGTGAAGCACACCCTGAGTATGATGAATGTATGATCTTTGAATGCCTCGTACTTAGGTAGGTGACCAGACTGCATACAGTCTGCCACAGAAGCACTGTGCAGACCATATTCAGTGGCTACTGTGTTCAGCTCTTCTTCTGTGGGGTCGGTGATGTCTATCCAGTCGAAGGGTATACCATTGTGTTTGGCGGTGAGTCTGGTAATCATACTATTTCTTTTTTGCGCCCCTTGTTTTGGGCTTGCCATACTTGGCTTTCATTTTGTCTTTGTAACTGATTTTGGTGTTGGTTTTTTTGTTTTTCTCCAGCTTCTCGTGAAATGCACCTTTAGACTCACTGACCTTGGGCAGCACAATGAGGGTTTCTTTCATGCGCACCTTGGGTTTTTCGTCTTCGGTAAGCACATCTGATATTGTGAGATGCTGAGGTAGTGGCAGTACAGGAACTTTATAGTTCATCAATGCCTCGATGGCAGCAAGGAATTCTTTTTCGCGCTCTGTGACGAATGTAAGAGAAATACCTTTTTTATCTGCCCTGCCGGTGCGACCTATACGGTGTATGTATGCCTCGGGTTCTTCGGGTACATCGAAGTTGATGACGTGAGTAACCTCTGAAATATCTATACCTCGGGCTACGAGATCGGTAGCTATGATGAACCTGTAAGTGTTATCGCGAAAGCGATTGATGGTATTGAAACGATGGTTTTGGGCTTTGTTGGAGTGAATGACACCACCTTGGTCGGGGAAATGATCTTCGAGCTCGTGGTGCAGGTCATCTGCCATGTGTTTGGTGGCGGCAAATATCAGCACCTTGGTCATGGCTTCTTCCTCAGTGAGTAGTAGCTTGAGCAGATTGACCTTGGTGTAAAAATTTGGCACCTCATACATGCTCTGGTCTATGTTATCGAGCGGGGTGCCGGTGGGTGCTGCCTCTACCCGCTCAGGCTCTGTGAAGTGTGTATTCATCAATACTACGACCTCGTCTGTGATGGTAGCTGAGAATAAGAGATTCTGCCTTTTGGCAGGTAACCTATCCAGGACATTGTTGATCTGGGTACGAAAGCCTAGGTTGAACATTTCATCTACCTCATCTATGATCAGTTGTTTTATTGCTTTGAGTTTCAAGGAGCCGTTCAGTACGAGATCGAGCAGGCGACCAGGGGTGGCGACTACTATGTCGCAGCCGTTTTCTACCTCTAGTGCTTGAGGCTTCATGTTGACACCGCCATAGACCCCTACTGTAACCACATTCATGTAGGTGGTGAGTGTGGCTATTTCTTCGGCTACCTGCTTTACTAGCTCGCGGGTGGGCACAATTATGAGTATCTGTGGGAACTTGTCTTTTGAGAACTTCCATAACCTGAGGCAAGGCAGCAGGTAGGCGAGGGTTTTGCCGGTACCTGTCTGAGCGATGCCGCAGACATCGCGACCAGAGAGAATAACAGAATGTATTTTGTGCTGAATGGTGGTGGGCTGCGTGTAGCCCAAATCATCGAGCGCATTGAGCAGGGGGGTACTGAGATTTAAATCTTTAAAAGTCATTATAAAATAAGTAATAATTTGTACGAAGATAAAGCAATAAAAGCAGCAGTGAGCAAGTATTAAGCACTGACCAACTGTGCTACCTGCTGTATGAACTGCTGCCGGGGTATCATAGTGGCTCCCAAACTGTGTAAATGAGCAGTGTACACCTGACAGTCGATAAGCTGAATGCCTTGCTGCTGTAGCTGCTGCACCCAATGAATAAAGGCAAACTTGCTGGCATTGCTGACATGGCTAAACATGCTCTCGCCAAAAAATACCTTGCCTATAAGCACGCCATAAAGCCCGCCTACTAGCTGCCCATCTTGCCAAGCCTCGGCAGAGTGCGCGTAACCAGCATGGTGTAGCTGTGTGTAGGCCGACACTATATCTTCTGTGATCCAAGTGCCATCTTGGCCGGGGCGTGGTGTGGACTGACAGGCGGTGATGACGGCAGGAAAAGCGGTATTGGTAGTGAACTGAAACCTACCTGAACGTAAGATGGTTTTCATACTGCTGCTGACACATAGCTGCGGTGGATAGAGCACAAAACGAGGATCGGGCGACCACCAGAGGATGGGCTCGTCGTGGCTAAACCATGGAAAAATGCCTGAGCGATAGCCAAGGAGCAGCCTCTCGACAGATAGATCTCCACCTACTGCCAGCAGCCCGTCTTCATCGGCTTGGTGTAGTGGTGGAAACCATAAATCGTCGTTGAGTAGGTGAATGCTCATAGCAGTGCAAAAATGGGGGATTTGGGTGAATGAATGAAGTGGTAAGTGGTTTTGCCGGTAATTTGCCGGTTGTTTCATGGGTTTTGAATGATAACTCGTTGATTATCAATGGTATTCATTTTTGCAGGTTGTGTGCATTTGCCGGTTGAGGGTTGTGTGAACCACTGATACATTTGATTGATTTGATTTGGGTTGATATACTGGCTTTTGTTATCATATTGAGCTTATTGTTAATTTCCGGTTTGTTGCCGGTTGTTTCCTATGTTTTGATGGATAACTCGTTGATTATCAATACTATTCACTTTTCTGGTTTGTAGGCATTTGCCGGTTGGTTGGGTACATTTTTGTGAGTGCAGGTTATTGTAGTTATCAAGATTAACTCTATTAATTCGCCGGTCGGAAACCGGCTGCCGTGCCTGCCGTAGATATAATCTACGCCAAACGAACAATTGTGTTCATATTGAGTTTATTGTTCATTTCTGGTTTTGCCGGTTATTTGCCGGTTGTTTCCTATGTTTTGATGCTTAAGTCGTTGATTATCAATGGCATTCACTTTTCCGGTATGCATGCATTTTCTGGTGGTTTTTGTGGTGAGGTCGGGCACACAATGGGGAGTGTGGGGTGATGTGGCAAGGTTTGTTGTGATGCTTGGGAAATTATATTCTGACATAATGATTGGGGGTTTATATGGTAATGGATAAATAGACTGCGCTATACTTATGCCGCAAAAAGTGCGCCAAATTAGGTCAAAACAGGTGTGGTAGTGATTAAGATATCCA
>CAZRPA010000039.1:0-27440 GCA_964601855.1 uncultured Flavipsychrobacter sp.
GCACCCGGTGCACCAGCTACATCCCTCGTGCTAGAGGACATGGCTTTTACTGATAATGTTCACGACTTTGGCAGCATACCCGAAGGACCAGATGCGAACTTTGTGTTCACTTTCAAAAACAAAGGTAAAGAACCTATTATTGTTCAGAAAGCTCAGCCATCATGTGGCTGCACCGTACCTTCTTTCTCTAGCGAGCCAGTACCTCCGGGTGGCACTGGCAAGATAGATGTATCTTATCATACCAAGGGCAGGCCAAATGCCTTCTCTAAGTCGATAACTGTGGTATCTAATGCAGGTACTAAAGTACTGACCATAAAAGGAACAGTAGAAAAAGCACCAGCTAGCTCTGTACCAGAGAATACATCAATGATGAAAACCAACTAATAACACAATCCTCTTACAATTTTTTAAATAACCATTCAACTAGATAAATTTCATGAAAAAAGTAATCTTCGGTCTTCTTTGCCTATCAATATCAGCCGCTGTGAGCGCACAAGATGGCAAAACTAATGCTCCTGCAGCTCCACAACCAGCAGCACAAACACCACCTCCACCACCAGCACCACCAAAAGCTAATCCAAATGCTGGTAAATTCAAATTCACTGAAGAAACTCACGACTTTGGCGAAATACCAGAAGGTCCAGTAGCTGAATACGATTTCGAATTCAAAAACGTAGGTAAAGAACCTATCGTTATACAAGAAGCTCATGGCTCATGCGGTTGCACTGTGCCGAAATGGCCTCAAGAACCAATACTGCCAGGCAAAAAAGGTGTTATACACGTAGCCTACAATTCTGCTGGTCGTCCTGGTCCTATCAACAAAGATGTGACTATCAACTCTAATGCACAGCAGTCACCACTGGTACTGCACATAAAGGGTACTGTTAAGCCAAAACCAGCTGAACCAGTAGCTCCCGCAGAAAAAAAATAATCAAATCAGTTTACAATATTTATAACACTAAAACAGTTGGCTTATGCCAACTGTTTTAGGAATAGGGAAGTCTATTGGATTTGTGGTCCTATTATTTAGATTATTTCACCACTTTTTCGATTTCTCTTTTCATTTTACCTCACAGTATTATAAATTATCAATGCACATGAGAAAACTAATCATTACCGCACTTTGTGTGTTGCTAGCAGGTGGTAGCTACACAGCTATGGCGCAGGAGAAGCAAGGCGCAGCACAACAAAAAACAGGACCTAGATTCAAATTTGAGAGTGGCGAAACACACGACTTTGGTGTCATACAGAGAGGTCCAGTAGCCATGCACACTTTCGAGTTTACTAACGTAGGTACAGAGCCAATTATAGTAATGAATGTGACCCCGTCTTGCGGTTGCACCAACGTAGAATGGAGCAAAAGCCCTGTACTACCAGGCCAGAAGGGATTCATACAATTAGGTCTGAAAACTGAGGAGCAGCATGGTGTGTTTCATAAAGAGGTATACATACAATCTAATGCCATCACCCCCAAAGGCGAAAAAAGATATACCCTTTACATAAAAGGCGATGCCAAAGATGAAGTAACGGAGGCTGACTTAGAAAAACAGAAAAAAGGCAAAAAGACTACAAAAAGTAAAAGCAAAAAAGCTTAAAATAAGTGAGCCGGCTATCAAAAACAGCCGGCTCTTTTTTTTACCCCTGAGTAAGTACACAAAGACTGTCCTCTACTGCACTTACAGAGTGTATGATATCTACAGGTATTTCCATCTCATCGTGCAGGTGCATAATGGTTTCTTTTCCATCTTCGGTGTACAATACACTACCTTTTATTACCGTAAGTTTCGATGGCATATGCGCCTTATGGTCTTTGAGCACCATACCTGCATTAAACCCTATTACCAGCACCTTGAAGTGTGCACCTTTGTGCAGTGCCTTTGCTACCGGATGGGTGGCTGTCTTTAGTTCTTCTAATATTGCCTTGATGGTCATAAAGTATAATTAACACCTGTTAGCCTATTAAACGTTACTATTGGCACTCATATCACCAATACCCTATCATCAGTATTGCTCCTTCTCATTCGGAAAATCTTTACTTTTTACATCGCTAATGTAAGCCTTGGTAGCATTGGTGATGTCTTCATACAGATTGAGGTACCTACGTAGAAATCTCGGCGAAAAGTTTTTGGTTACGCCCAGCATATCATGCATTACCAGCACCTGTCCATCTACCCCACTACCAGCACCTATACCTATCACGGGTATCTTCAGCTGGCTGGCTACTTCTGTACCCAGTGCAGCAGGTATCTTCTCCAGCACCACCGAGAAACAACCCGCCTCTTGCAGCGCTAATGCATTTTGTATCAGCATTTCAGCCTCTTCCTCTTCCCTTGCCCTAACAGTATAAGTACCGAACTTATAAATCGACTGTGGTGTTAACCCTAGATGCCCCATTACAGGCACACCAGCCCCTACTATTCTTTTTATAGACTCACACACCTCCTGGCCACCCTCTAGTTTTATGCCATGCGCACCTGCCTCTTTCATGATACGTATAGCCGAGTTAAGTGCTTCCTTACTATTGCCCTGATAAGAGCCAAAAGGAAGATCTACTATAACCAGACACCGCTTGCAGGCACGCACCACACTCTGTGCATGATAAATCATTTGGTCGAGGGTAATGGGCAACGTAGTTTCATGACCAGCCATTACATTAGAAGCCGAGTCGCCTACCAATATCACATCTATACCAGCTTCATCCAGTATACGAGCCATAGAAAAATCGTAGGCTGTGAGCATACTTATCTTTTCCCCATTCAGTTTCATCCACTGTAGGGTGTGGGTTGTTATTCGTTTTATTTCGCCGTATGTAGACATGATAATTAATATATAATTATAAATAAGCCAACTAAAGTTCAAAATACACCCAACTGAATGTGTATGCTGTAGACCTAGTTACTATACCTCAGCAAAATACTGAAAATTGTTGAAAGACTGGTTTTATACCTGCAGTACATGTTGTAGCAATAAAGACTAGTATAACAACTGGCCATAAATTGGTTTTGCCTTTGCAGCCCGAATTTGTTACTTTTGCGCAGTTAATGTACAACCAATAGTATTATTACACACTAAGTAAAAACTAATGGTTACAGCAAACAATACCCACTCATATCAACTATCAACCCTTTCTAAAACCACAATTTTCTTTATCTTATGCGTAGCGCTTATTTCGCTTAATTAAATTCTAAATACACCAACTCTGTAATGAAAAAGATTGCCATATTGCAAAGCAACTATATACCGTGGAAAGGATATTTTGATATGATAAATATGGTTGACGAATTCATCTTGTATGATGATGTTCAGTACACCAGAAGCGACTGGAGAAATAGAAATAAGATAAAAACGCAAAGTGGCCCAAAATGGTTGACCATACCCATAGGAAAGCATTACAATAAAATCAATGAAACTGTTGTCAGCAACCCTGATTGGGCTAAAAGTCACTGGTCTTCTATCAAACAAAACTATTCAAAAGCAAAATTCTTCAACGAATGCAAAGGTCCATTCGAAGATTTCTATTTAAATACTACCGACACACATATCAGCATAATCAACTACAAACTCATTAAAATAGTTTGCGAAGTATTAGGAATCAAAACAAAAATATCTTGGTCTAGCGATTACAATTTGATAGAAGGTAAAGTAGAACGGCTTGTAGATCTTCTAAAACAAAGTGGAGGTGTTGAATATATCTCTGGCCCAGCCGCTAAAGTTTACATAGATGAATCGTTATTTGAAGAAGCTAACATTAAAATAACATGGATGGATTATTCGGGATACCCTGAATATGAGCAACAATTTCCGCCTTTCGATCATGGAGTTACTGTTCTTGACCTCATATTTAATACAGGTAGCGATGCAGCTAAATACATGAAACTCAACAACGTAACACAACAACCATAAAGTATATCAATACAAAAACTGCTGGTTTGGAATGTTCGTATCCAAATATTACATTTGAGCTTGTCAACACTAAGTACTAACTCAAAAAATAATAAACGTTGTAGTTGAAATACATTATCATTAATTAATCTCTTACTCCAATATAATAATTATGCAAAACAGCAAACATGAATCAGCGGTAATATCTTATTCTAACGAATCGAGTATAGAAGCCAGAAGCGAATTATTTGACATTTTCAACAACTATCCGGGCTCATCTGACGAAAAAGAACGCTCTTTGGGATTGTTTATGAGAGGTTCTTTAATGGCAAGAATTTTTGCAATTAGAGAAATCTATGAGAAAATCATTATGCTTCCTGGAGTTATCGTTGATCTAGGTACATGGAGAGGACAAACAGCCGTTGTTTGCGAAAACCTTAGGGCAATCTTCGAACCAATGCACCTTAACAGAAGAATTATATGTTTCGATACTTTTGAAGGTTATGTGGGCTTTTCTGAAAAAGATAAATCTACAGACTTACACAAAGAAGGAACCTATAAAGTAGGCGAAGACTACGGTGAGTTTTTGGACAACCTACTGAAAGTACACGAACGTAATAATGCAATGGGACACAACTACGGCAAACACACTGTAATAAAAGGTGATTGCAGAGAAACTGTACCAAAATTCTTCACTGATAATTCAAATGAATTTGTGTCACTAGCATTTTTTGATGTGAATGCATATGACCCTACATTGAAATCATTTGAATATCTGTACGAAAAGCTTGTACCAGGTGGTGTAATAGCATTTTGGCAAATAACACAAAGAAGAATACCAGCAGAAGGCATGGTGTATGCTAATAACATTATCAGCAAATACAATCATACCATTCACAGAACTCAGTTCTATCCCGGACTTTGCTATATAGTTAAAAAATAAGATTTTATGAAGATTGTTATTATTGGAAATGGAATTTTAGGGCTCACTACAGCTTTCAAGTTGTTACGCAAAGATCCATCACTGACTATTTCTTTGATAGGCCCTTTTGACAACAAAGGGTGTGCATCACTAGCTGCTGCAGCCATGTTCAACTCATTTGCTGAGATAGATACATCTACGCTTAGCAATAAGGTAGAACTACAAAAATTCCTATTCAACAAATTATCCACTCCTCACTGGCCTGGTTTTATCAAACAATTGGAGGAAGAATCTGGCCACACTATTGAGTCCGGATATGGAACATACATCATCAACAACCATATTACGGATAGTCTGGAGGACGATAACTTTGATGCCATAGTAACGGCTCTCGATACATATAACGAGCATTATGAGCTAATAAAACCATCACAAATTCCTAAATACAAACCTTCTGTTAATGGCAGGGCTGCACGAGCGATGTTTGTAACTAATGAAGGATGGGTAAATCCAGTATCACTTGTCAATGGATTGAAAGTTATACTGGAAAAAAGTGGTCGAGTTAATTTCATAAATGGATATTGCAAATCACTGTCAAAACAAAACGGTGAAATAGAATACGTATTGCTGGAAAATGGTGAGAAAGTTTCAGGCGATAAATATATCCTGTCTCCTGGTGCTACTTTTTCCAAAATACTGAAAGAATCTAATCTAGAGCTCAATACACCAAAAATCTTTTATGGTGTAGGCTGCAGTATATTGTTAAAAACAGGGGTAAACACACTAGACAACTGTGTAAGAACACCCAACAGAGGACTGGCTTGTGGCGTATATTCTGCACCACAAAATAGCACACATACACTTATAGGAGCCAGCAACTTTATAGCAGTAGAGCCCGAAGATTATGGTAGAGTAACCAGTGTTTATACATTACTGAAATCAGCAATGGAGCAAATAAATACCGACTACTATAGGGCAGAGTTAGTAAAAGTAAATGTAGGCTGGAGACCAACTTCGGCAGACACACTCCCACTGCTTGGCGAAACTTCAATACCAAACCTACTGGTAGCTACTGGTACAAAAAGAGACGGTTTACACTGCTCTCCTGTAATATCTGATTACTTGTCAGACTTAATTTTGGGCAATAAACCAGAACACGATTTAAGCTTATTCAAGCCAGAAAGAGAACTAGTTAAGTTTTACACAAGAGAAGATGCGATAAACACAGCAGTTCGCCACTCAATCAATGCTGCCTATCAGCACGATTTCGTGCCAGCTAAAAACAGAATGGTAGAAGATTTGGAAAAACATTACTATAACGATCTATGCGAACTACACGACAAGGTAGGTGCTCAAGATTGGGGTATACCACCAGAAATGATACAAATGTACAGGTATGGTCACATAGTATAAGTATCACCAAAGTAAGTCTGCATGAAAAAAATATCAATAGTTACATCCTTATACAAGTCGGCACCATACGTTGCCGACTTTTATACAAGACACCTTGCCTGTTTAAAACAATTAGATGTTGATTATGAATTTGTTTTTGTAGACGACGGATCGCCAGATGATTCTGCACAAAGAGTAAGAGAAATAGTAAAAAAAGATGCCAATGTACGATTAGTAGTTTTTTCAAGAAACTATGGCCAATACCCTGCAATGTTTGCGGGTATGGCAGAGGCAAAAGGCGATTATATTTTCACCTCCGATAGTGACCTGGAAGAAGATCCCGAAAACCTTATAGAATTTTACAAAAAAGCAACAACCGAAGATATTGACTTCCTGTACGCTGTTGTAAAAAAAAGAGATGGGGGCATAATCAGAAATACCTTTGGCAAACTATTCTACATGCTGATGCAATATAGTGCCAACATTAATATCCCAGAAAACATGTCCTGGCAAATATTGATGAACAGAAATTATGTAAGAGGTCTTTTATTATATAAAGAAAGCGAGACACTTCCGGCTGGGTTAATGATGCTTACTGGATTCAAACAAGATCATATCCTTATAGATAAATCTTACAAAGGATCTACCTCCTATACATTTCGCAAACGATTAACTCTAGCTTTTAACTCTATAACCGCATTCTCATCAAAGCCGCTCTTAATAATTGGCTTGTTCGGGATATTTATAACTATTCTATCTTTTATATTTGTAATAGTCGCAGTTGTGATGCGATACTACATCGACTATCAGATAGGATGGATATCTATAATTTTATCTATCTGGCTGGTAGGAGGGTTTATGCTTTCATCTATAGGAGTAGTAGGCATATATCTAGCCAAAATTTTTAATCAGGTTAAAAACAGACCATTGTATATAATCAGAGAAATAGTAGAACAAAAATAGCAAAATCACCTTTTAGAGTTAATCACGGAATAAAACGAGGGTTGATCGGATATAGGTTACACAAATTCAGACACAACTCACACATCAAAGCATACGTTAATAATATATAAATCAAACAAAGTGAATACTATCGTTTTCAATAAACCATACCTCACAGGCAAAGAAGGTCATTACATTTATCAGGCAGTATTATCTGGCAAAATATCTGGTGACGGTATATTCACAAAAAAATGTCACGATTTATTTGAAAGTAAATATGGGTTCAAAAAATGCCTACTTACCACCTCATGTACCGATGCTCTGGAAATGGCTGCATTGCTCATTAACATAAAAGAAGGCGATGAGGTAATAATGCCCTCTTACACTTTTGTATCTACCGCCAATGCTTTTGTACTACGCGGTGCGCACATTGTCTTCTGCGATAGCCGAAAAGATCATCCAGGGATGGATGAGGATTTGATAGAATCGCTTATAACTGAAAAAACTAAAGCTATCGTACCTGTGCACTATGCTGGTGTGGCTTGCGACATGGATAAAATCATGGGATTAGCTCGCAAGTACAATTTGTATGTGATAGAAGATGCCGCACAGGCTGTTGATAGCTATTACACTAGTGCCGATGGCACAACACGCCCTTTGGGGTCTATAGGTCACTTGGCAGCTTTTTCGTTTCACGAAACGAAAAATATCATGTCAGGAGAAGGTGGAATGATTGTCATAAATGATGAGCAGTTTCTGGAACGTGCAGAAATCATCAGAGAAAAAGGCACAAACAGAAGTAGGTTTTTCAGAGGAGAGGTAGATAAATATGGATGGGTAGATATAGGTAGTTCGTTCCTGCCGTCAGATATCATTGCAGCTTTTTTGTTTGCTCAATTAGAAAACCTATCTGATATACAACGTAAAAGAAAAGAAATATGGGAAAAATACCATGCAGGATTGTCTGACCTTGCAAATAATGGTCATTTCAAACTGCCAGCAGTGCCTAGGTATGCCTCCAACAACTCTCACATGTTTTATCTTGTATTTGATAGTATTACAGAACGAAACAGGGTTATAGCTGCACTTAAAGAGCAAAATATTTACACCGTATTTCACTACCTCAGCCTGCACAAAAGCCCATACTATACCGCCAAACACCTAGGAGGCGAACTACCAGAAACCGACAGATACTCAGACTGTTTGTTACGTCTGCCAATGTTCTACGAGCTAGAGCCAGAAACTGTAATAAATGCTATAAAAGGTTTGTTTTAGCCTTAGTTAAGTGTGTCTCTCATACTCTGATTATGGTTAATTTTCTGCTTTGCATTTCATAATAGCTGGCAAATGGTGAGAAGTAATCCAGATAATAGTGTTTACAAAAAATCGCAAAACAGAAGAATATATCTGATATGATTAGTACTTTACTGAATAGATTTAGCGAAAAAAAATATCTACTATTTGCTGTTATTACTACAATAATAGCCATAATAGTCAAAGCCTATTTGAACCACCCCCTCAACGCTACTTCCCAATTTGGTGATGAGACATCTTACCTTATGGAGGCTGATTATTTGGCAAAGCACGGATTGTACAACAGCTTGTCACAAGGCACTTCTGTTCTTCTGTCTGTTATGATAATAATATGCTCCAAAATATTTTCTACCAACTTGCTGTTTGCTGGAAGAATATATTCTGTAGTCGCTTTCTTCATAAGCGCATTTGTGCTACTAAAAATATTAAAAAAATACACAAACTTATCAAATGCCATTATAGCCTTTACATTAATATACTTTGCTACTATGTGCAAGGAATGGTTATGGAGAGAACTTGCCGATCTTGGCGCTATGCCATTTGTATTAAGTTCTTTGTACTTTTTGTTACAAAACAAAGGATATAAAAGTGCAGCCCTTAGTGGTTTATTCTTGTTTTTAGGATTTGCAATAAAACCCACATGCTTACTTATGATACCCGCTTTTGTAGCGGGCACATCTGTATTGACGTACAAAACTTATGGCTTTAAACAATCAGCAATTAGCACATTGATTTGGATTGGTGTATTTATTCCACTTTTTGGCGTATACCATATTCCAGGCTATCAGGTGTACAATAAACTAATGCTGGAGTCTAAAAACCACACCTATGATGGAGAAAAAAGAGTGGAAAACAAATCATCTTGGGTAGAAAGAAATGTATACATGGCAAGATATAATACAGATGAAAACACCAACTACTGGAATGTAACCTGGGAAACTGTAGACTCTTTTAAAAAAGCAAATCCGCAAATTAATTTGAATCTGGGCGCTTCAGAATACATGACACAAAACCCAATTCATCACCTAAAGCAAGTAGGGCTTAAAATACTATCTTTTTTACCTTACGAAATTCAATCCGGGTTTTTCTTCAGTATCTGGACAAAAATAAACTCATTAGTAAAAAACAATGCTATTATAAAGTTCATCACACTACTGTTGATAGCTACCATTTACTTTAAGGAACGTGATTTAATAAAAAATAACCAAACACTATTCTTAGTAGCGTCTTTATACTTCGTCTCTCTGAGTTTCTATGTATTTATAGACCTGCAAAACAACTGGGTAGTATGGTGTATACCCATTTTCGCATTACCCGTAGTTTCGTTCCTTAACAAATACATACATATCGCTGTGCTTATATTATTGCAGCTAGGCTTTGTAGTTTTATTATAAAATCAGAAGCCTTAGCTACATCTATACACTACTGTGCCAACCAATATTTTCGTAGCAACCATTCTGCTACTGCTAGCAGCAAAATAATAAAGAAGTACCATTTTCTGTTTACAAGCGGCACAGTTTCTGTGTGGGTCTCTATTAGCGGCGTGATACGTTTATTAGCTATGATGCTATCATATAATGCAGCAGCACCAGCCACTGTGGTAAATGCCCCATTATGATCATGTGCTAGATTGTACAGTAATGGGTAGTCTGCACCCGTCTCCATAAGCTCCAGCGGAATACCCTCTACAGCAAACGAACCCGACGCTGAAAGTTCCTTACCATTATATGTCGCACGAGCAATATAAGTGTACCTGCCACCTGCTCGTATACCTATATTGAGATTATACCCTGTACCGAATCGTTCAAACGAATAATCTTGTCTCTTTCCAGCACTATCTGCTATCGTTATTTTTATATCAGCAGTATTTACAGGTTCATTATTTGCATTATTGAGCCTAGCGTTAAAGGTTATCGGCTCCTGATCGCTCCATATATTTTTGGGCATAACTACAGTCAACGGACGCTCAGCATTGTTGGCACAAAGAAATGCTACAGTTTGCCTAATGCATTCATCTACTACATTGTGTTCATTGTAGTTTTTATACTCATACAGCCGCCAGCGCCATATCCCCTCCCCTACCAGTATCGCAGTAGGCACTGCACCCTGCTGAAGGAGCCATGCTGGCATTACACCAGCTGGAGTACGTTGTGTAAACAAAATGTTGCTGCCAGGCGATGCTACCACTGCACTGGTATGTGCTAGCATAGGTGGCATTTTGTCCACTACAGTCTGTATACGCTGTGGCACTGTAAACGCGCTGAATGGCGAATTGTAGGTCAGCATTATATCATGGGCGCCGGTAGGCGATATACCTGTGCGAGTAAGCTGTTTCAGTGCATTGAGAGCTTGTACATCGGTTTGAGCAGTTATTACAAACCACACAGGCTTGTGCGCAGCAGTAAGCACCTCCGAAAATCGGTGTCGTAATGAAGGCAACCCATGTGCTATAATAGCGTCATAAGCCGCTAGCGACTGTGGTATATCGTCTGCATTGCACACCTTTACCTCATAACTAGCCAGTGAAGATAATGCCGCTTTCAGGGCATTTACATCTGGATGAGGAGCAGCAGCGACAATAAGTATGCTTTTCTTTTCATCTACTACCTCTACAAACAAGTCCCTACGGTTGTTAGTGATATTCTGTTCGTCTTTAGCATCGGGTAGCGATATGGTGTAGTGATGCAACCCAGCCTTAGTAGCCTTTATGGTGAATGACACCGCTCGGTCAAACCGGTCAGCATTTATAATGAGCGGCACAGATGCCAGCACTTCATCACCCTCCTTCAGTATTGCACCGTTGTTGTATCCTCGGCACAGCTCACCTACTATATCAGCTCTTATCTCAAAGGTTGTATTGAGTGCAGCAGTTTTATTGGCATAGGTACGTGCTATGCGCAGGTCGCGGGTACGAGTACTATCACCCAGAGCTACAGTATATATTGCGCCCTGATAGGATGATTGACGGTATGCTGGACTTATACCCTGATTGAACCTGCCATCTGTAGCTAGCACTATAGCACCCAGATTTTGCATGCCATACAGTTCTTCAGCTTGTGAGAGCGCTGCCGATATATCTGTAACCTGTCGGTCGTATTGATACGCAGTATCTGGCTGCACCGCATCACCAAACCCCCATTGCACTACCCTGTACTTAGCTGACAACTTGTTTGCCAACGATTGCATATTGCTACGATAGGTAGCAGAATCCTGACCCAATGCTATGCCAGCAGAGCGAGAGTTGTCTTGCAGCAGTAGTACCACAGGTTGTTCAGTAGTATGCTTGTTTATAACTATATCTGGTACCAATACCAGCAACAAAGCAGCAAGTACCACTACCCCTCTGAGCAATGAGGTAAGCCAAGGAAGAGGCACTGCACGTCGCTTGTCGGCACGATAAACCCAAAAAGCTGCGCCAAAAGCTATAACAATGGCAAGCAGCCAGTATAAGAATTGCATAGATGCAGCAAGCTAACTAAAAAAATAAAAACAAAACGGTAAAAAGTAACAATTTCCACCTCCGATTATCTATTAGTTCAAGCTACTGCACAGCCGCCTGAGCTGAATTGCAATATTTCCGCTAATTTCACGTTTTAAGCGTTTGTGACTATGCGAATTTTAGTAATTCTACTTTTTATACTAGGTACTTCCCAAAGCCTAAGAGCTCAGGAAGATTTATTTGGCCCGTCTGAGCACAAAGAAGCAAGGCATGGATTTATCCTCAATGGCAATGTAGGTTACGATTTTCCGGGGGGGGATATGGCACAACGGTTTAGCTCATCTTGGCGATTAGGTCCGGCACTACTCTACAAAACAAAATCTAACTGGCTTTTTGGTGCCAAATTTGACTTTATAGTAGGCAAAAATGTTAATGAAGATTCTCTGATGATCAACATCAGAGATAAATACCAGACCTACAGCAAAAACCTTTTTCAGTTTATCAACAATGATGGACAGCGTATAGGTGTACCAGTCTATGAGCGTGGCTATGCAGTGGGGCTATCTGCGGGCAAAATATTCAACACCACTAAGACACACCCTGACAATGGCATTGTAGTGCTTACCTCAGTAGGCTTCATGCAGCACCGCATCAACATTTATGACAAAGACAAATCCGTATTTTCATTAAGAGGCGATTACCTTAAAGGATACGACCGTTTGGCAAATGGCATATTTGTAGAGCAATATTTAGGGTACATGTATTTTTCTAAAAGCAGACTTATCAACTTCACTTTAGGTGCCGATGTACTCATAGGCTTCACACAAGGCAGAAGAGATTATCTGTATGATGTGATGCGCCCCGACAATGCCAAGCGACTCGATGTGCTGTTTGGAGTGAGAACAGGCTGGTTTATACCCATGTTCAAGCGCAACTCTGAAGACATGATGTTTGAATAAAATTTTTCTTAGATATTGGCTGACACCTAGTTTAATGCATACACCCCAGATACATTTTGGCTGCCACCTTATATGCTCGGGGGGCAGCAGGTTTGATTAATGTAAGTACCGAATCTGCTTCAGCTTCATTTTCAAACAAACCAGCACATAATGCCATCACATCTCCGCAACTATCGCTAGTGTAAGTAGCGTAATACTCCATACTCAAGTAAGACGATGGGAAACGACGAGGAAAATATTCACCCCTATACATTTCGTCTTCATCGGTATCCGATAGTACTATTTTTTTCTTTTGGGGGTCATAATGCCTACCCATAGTGTCTACAGGTATGTGCTTGGCGGCACTTAAGTTATACATAGCCTTATTCAGCACAAAATAGTTGTAGCCAGTATCTGCTATTACTGCATACAGCAGCACATAGTCTTCTTCGGCATTATTGCCGTCCGTAGTGGCTAGTGCCGTATCGGCAGGCGGTGTTTGCATAGCAGCCACTGTATCTGACGCTGATTGCTGATCAGCATTATTTTGGCAACTCGTCATCCCACTGCCTACTATCATTGCTATGCCTATTGCTGCTACTATCTTAGTTTTCATAATGATTACTGTGGTTTATTCGGTTACTTCAGTAGTATTTCCCACTTCAGGATACAAACCCCATTTCACTGCCAGTTCAGCACGCTGGTGGCTGGGAAGCTGACCAGAGCCATCGTAATAACCCGCAATACTACGTTGCCGGTATGCCTCATAAAGCGTTATGGCACACGCCACAGATATATTCAACGACTGCACCATACCTACCTGAGGAATGATAAAATTACCATCGCAGTAAGACAAACATTCCTCTGTTACGCCCTCACGCTCATTACCAAACACCAAGGCCACCCTTTCAATAAGGTTTAAGTCGTACAGTGAGCTAGATGTTGTGCCCAAATGTGTAGCGTACACTTTATCGCATAGTTGCTTTACGGCAGCCATACATTGGGCAGTATCAGTGTACTGATGAATAGTAAGCCATCCCAATGCGCTTGCCGAGCTTGTCTTACCAAATTTTTTATGGGGCTTTATCATATTATTTAGCACAAAAATATCTTGCACCCCTACTGCATCGCATGTCCGCATCACGGCAGAAATATTATGAGGATCATAGACATTTTCCATCACCATCACCAGTCCGCTTTGTCGCAGATTTAGTACTCTGTTTATTTTATTGGTTCTTTCGGGTGTCATATAGCTGCAAAAGTAGAACTTACGAATTGATGAAGCAAACTATGACAGAAGTAACAAAGCAATAAAGAAAAATGAAAGACTACACTCTTATAAATGTTATATTTTTATCGCAAACTTACAGAATGAGCCATCACCATCGTGCCGAAAAAAACTGTTTAAACTGTGGTGCTGAGGTACTGGGTAAATTTTGTCCGCAGTGCGGGCAGGAAAATCTGGAGCCCAGAGAAACTGCATTACACATGGTACGCCATTTTGCAGAAGACGTTACCCACTTTGACAGCAAATTTTTCAATTCAGTAAAGTATTTATTCACTCGTCCAGGGTTCTTGGCTACAGAGTATATGAAAGGCCGTAGGGTTAGTTACCTCAACCCAGTAAGAATGTATTTATTTACTTCTGCCTTCATTTTTATACTTATCTCTTACCTCTCTGGTGGCACTCACAAAGAACAACCAGAAATACTAAGGGCTAGGGATTCTATAGAACTACACAATACTACTGAGTCTGTTTCTTTTTACACCACGCCTATTGATGGGGTGAACGAACAGGTATCGGGTATGGTGCTGCCACATTCATACAAAGTAAATGGCGTACGTGTATATGATTCAACCCAAAAATCATTGCCTGTTGACAAACGTGACCAAATGATAGACCGATACTTCAATCGCAAAATTGCTGCTACATCAAGTGCCTATCACAAAAACCCTAACGAATTCATGCATAGACTGTATGAGCGATTCCTCAATTCATTTTCAAAGGTATTTTTCTTTTCCTTACCATTGTTTGTATTACTACTCAGACTACTATATATCCGACAGAAAAAGTTCTATTTTTCCGTTCATGCTGTCTTTACGCTACAGTATTATTGTTTTGTATTTTTCTCTTTATTGCTCATCACCATTTCACAGCTTTATGCTTTTGGCGATACTCCTCTCAAGTCTACTATGATGGTAGTACTTCTAGCGGTCCTAGCTGGTATTTATGTATATCTTTTCTTGGCAATGAAGCATTTCTATCAGCAATCCTGGCTCAAAACAGCAATAAAATTCTTGATACAAAGCAGTATCACTACCATTGTGCTACTAATAATTACAGTTGTTGTCTTTTTCAACCTCATGGTATCACTGGCAGAGGCATAAACACTATGATCAGAAGTTATCTTTCATCAGCTTCTCAAATTTTGTTTTTAATTCTGGCTCTTGCTCTTCACTCAGTATCTTATTCGCTGCTTGTTTCAGTATTCCCAGCCTTAAAGTAGCTATTACCATAGTTTCTTCGTTGTCGTCTTTTAGTTTATTCTTCTGCTCAGTCACTGCCTGAAAGAAAAAACTACAACATGTAGACCTTGATGAAGTAGATGTTTCATACACTATCAAGTGTACATAACTGGATACAGCGGTTTCAAATGAATTGTCGTCTTTTGTGTTTTTCAGGTAGTTGTTCAGCATCAGCGATAGCTGCACAGCATTAGAGCCATAAGCACGCTTAGCTTTGCCTGCCAGCAATGGTACATCTCCTGCAGCACCCTTAGCAGCTATTATGGTATATACAGCCGTTTCTAGGCCAGCCTTTGGGTCAGTTTTGCTCAGCATCACTGCTAGCTTGTATGCAGTATCATTGTCTTGTTTATTCAGTGCTTCAAGCGCATTGCCCGCTACTGCATAAGAGCTATCCCATATTGCCGATAGAAATATTGGATAGGCGGCCTTCACCTTCCAGTTGCCCAGTGTTTCTATTGCCTCTGCCCTCACTAAGTTATGTCTATCGTTTTGTGCTAGGTCTGTTACTTTCCCGGTCCATCTTTTTTTGTATTTGTCGCTCTGCAACCTACCTAGCTGTCCCAGTGCATACCGTCTCACTGAGTGTAGCTTGTCGGCTAGTGCCTTATCTACTATCACCTGTGCCACAGAGTCTGATATCTGTTTGGTAGCGGCCTGCACCGCCAGTCTTCTGCTTATTCCATCAGTAGCAGCCATGTATTGCACCAACCATTCAGTACTTTTTTTGTTTTCCTTTATTTCACCTGGCAATACATGCAGCACATCTGGTATCACCACTGGTCGCATACCGTCTCTGTAGGCATAAGTATAGGTGTGCGACTGCCGGTGAATGTACCATTCTGCGCTCGTTACCTCATTGCCATATATCACCGATGTTGTTAGCGGCAGTCTATACATCATTGTACTGTCCTCCTGAGTCTGGGTCACATCTACGGTCAGCATTTGTGTGGTATCGTTATAGGTATAGTTTACCTTTAGCACTGGGTGCCCTGCATGGTAGTACCATTGGTCAAAGAACCAGTTCCAATCCCTTCCAGTAGCCTCTTCTACTGCCAGTCGCCACTGATGTGCCTCGGCGGGCTTCAGCGCATTTTGTGTAAGGTATAGTTGCATAGCCCTGCCAAATACATCTGCGCCTATAAGGTGGCGTAGGTAACGCAAAATAGACCCACCTTTGTTGTAAGATATCGCATCAAATACCTCTTCTCTGTTGTCATATTTATATCTCACCAGTTGTGGGTCATTGCCTTTCGATGACGCTAGGTATTGTTGCAGATCTTTCCACGCCAGCTCATCTGCCACATCAGTACCATACTTATACTCTCTCCACAATTGCTCCCCAAAGTTGGCAAACGATTCATTGACTGTAGTATTGCTCCACGACTCGCAGGTCACATAATCGCCAAACCACTGATGAAACAACTCATGAGCCACCACATCTTCGTAGTCCTTGTCTGCTATTTCACGGGTATTCTGGTTCATATACTCGCCAAACAGAGATGCTGTAGTATTTTCCATAGCACCAGACACATAGTCGCGCACTACCACCTGACTGTACTTGTTCCATGGGTACGACACACCAGTAGCCTTGGAGAAGTAAGTCATCATTTCTGTAGTGTGGTCAAACATTTGACGGGCATAAGGGGCATACTCTGGTTCTACATAATAGCTTACCTCTTTATTATTCCATTTGTCTTTTATCACCGCATACTTGCCTATAGCCATCATTACAGCATAGGGTTGTATAGGCATATCCATCTTCCATACGTCTGTACGCAACCCTGGTGCAGTTTTTATTTGTTTCACTAGTGTACCATTGCTCAGGGTAGTAAGGGTATCAGGCACAGTTAGTTCTAGCTGAGTAGTAAACCTCGTATTGGGTTTATCTATGGTTATCATCCAGTTCGAATTCGATTCTGTTTCTCCCTGAGTCCATATATGGGCAGGCTTTCCCGGTGTTCGTCCGTCTGAGTTTATAAAGTACAGTCCTCTATCTTCATGTATCGCACTACTGCCGCCCGTTTTGCGGGCATAGGGCATAGCAGTGTAGCGCAGATATAGCATAATGGTATCGGTAGTAGCACACTTTTTATCAAATCGTATTTTCAGTTCGTCATTTTGATAGGTGTAGTTAAGTTTACTCATTTTGCCCATCCATATCATGGCTACACTATCTATTTTCATTCCCTTAGCATCTAGCACCAGCGTATCTGTAGCATAGGCATATGGGTGCAGTACTATCCATTCTCGGGCATTTGCCGTTTTTTCTTTTCTATCGAATGTTAATGCCACTCTGGTATGAATGATATCCCAAACAAGAGTTGCAGATGGCTGATATGGAGTAGGGGCAGGAGGTGCAGACACCGTCAGTGTATCAAGATCTATCCGCAATGTATCTACCGTCTGTGCTTGTACTGACACTGCGCTCAGCAACAACATGACAGACACGAAAAAATATTTCATCAAGATTGAATTATAAAAATATCATTGCAAAAAATGGCAAAACAAAAGAGTAGAAATAAAAATGCCTCATGGGCTTTCGTTGCATCAATTAACATCTACTACCCTTCCACATAATCCTCTACCGGAATATCGGCTACAGTGTCGGCTGTTGACTTGAAGGTAAAAAAACGCTGAGACAAATAACTAAGCACAGATGTGATGAGCATGATGAAAATGTAAGAAATGTCTGCCCTTACCATAGGCAGCATCCACGCAAAAAACTTGATGAGCAAATAAGTAAGTAATATAAACGTAGCCGTAGCCAATGCATATCTGAAAAACTGCTTGCGGCCACGAAGATTAGATTCAGGAAAAACTATGTACCTCGACAATATGAAACCTATAGGGAATCCAATGCAAAATGAAATTATCTGAGCACCTACTGGCGCAGTAATAGACACATTGCCATACACATGAAAATTAGTTCTTTTCAGCACCACATTGTATGACAATGAATAAATAACCCATGTCAGCACAGTATTAGACCCACCACATGCCAGATACCTGAATGTCTGAGTAGGTATAAACCTAGCAAAAGGCCTATGAAAAAAATCAATTATGCCTACAATAATATTTCGGGCGAGAGATAACAAAATATCAAAAAAAATTGAGGCAAATATAATACTTTTTTTGTCCTATTACCTGCCATCTTCTACAGTTCTTGGCTATTTTTTTGTTTCTCAGCCATTCTACTTCCTCATCCATTGTAGTTACTACGACAAGCAAACTCAAAATATAACTTACCGCAAATAATCAATACCTTAATACATACTGCTCCAACTTATCTTTCATAACCGTATCTTTGTCGCCCGCTACATAATCAACATACTATGTCATCAACCTGGTTTCGAAGGAATAAGAAAGGTATACTTACCTCAACAACAGAGAAAAAAGAGACACCTGATGGCTTGTGGCACAAATGCCCCGAATGCAAAACCACAAGCACGGTAAAGGAGCTACATGACAATTTGCATGTATGCCCTAAATGTAACTATCATAATCGCATCAACTCTACCGAGTATTTCGAGATATTGTTCGACAACAATACTTATGAAGTATTGTTCGAAAACATTCGTCCGAAAGATCACCTCGGCTTTGTAGATATGAAGCCTTATGGTGCCCGTATTATAGAGGCACAGGAAGCTACTGGTCTGAGCGATGCTATGACAGTAGGTACTGGCAAGATGAACGGAACCGGCTTCGTAGTAGCTTGTATGAACTTCGCTTTTATAGGTGGGTCTATGGGCTCTGTGGTAGGCGAAAAAATCAGTAGGTCCATTGACTATTGCATTGCAAACAAGCTCCCTCTTCTGGTCATATCTAAGTCTGGTGGTGCTCGTATGATGGAGAGTGCTTTTTCGCTGATGCAAATGGCTAAAACTGCTGCAAAACTTACACAACTAGCATCTGCTCGTTTGCCTTACATATCGCTAATGACAGATCCTACTACTGGTGGCGTCACAGCTTCTTATGCCATGCTGGGCGATATTAACATAGCCGAGCCTAATGCGCTAATCTGCTTTGCAGGACCAAGGGTGATAAAAGAAACCATAAAAAAAGACCTGCCTGCTGGTTTTCAGCGGTCAGAATTTTTGCTCGAACATGGCTTTCTCGACTTCATTGCAGAACGTAAAATGCTGAAGAACAAACTAAGCTTAGCTGCAGAATGGTTCATGAAGTAGCATATTCTATTTGCTGAACAAAGGACTGGCTGCACTGAATATCGCTTTCAACCTATCCCATGTTTGTAAAAAACAAAAAAAGTTGCCCGATAATATTTTTATTAAAAACCGACCGGCTACACACGAGTATGCCATTGAAGACAAGCTGAAAGCAGGTCTGGTACTTACTGGATCTGAAATAAAATCTATACGAAACAGTAAGGTTAGCTTTAATGATAGCTACTGCTTTTTCAATGATGCAGGCGAACTGTGGGTAAAAAGTCTGCACATCGCCCCCTACGAAAATGCAGGTTATGCAGGTCATGTACCAGTACGTGACCGAAAATTACTACTTACCAAAAAAGAGCTTACAAAGTGGCAAAATAAGGTGAAAGAAAAGGGCTTTACCATAGTACCACTCAATATCTTCATTACAGATACTGGCTACGCCAAAATGGAGATAGGGCTGGGTAGAGGTAAAAAGCTACACGACAAGCGCGAAACGGCTAAAGTAAGAGACGTGGAAAGGGAAATAAAGAGATACCTCAAGTAACCCGCAAGCCCCCAACACCCCAGACATAAGTAATCAATTATTACGCCCCTCCTAACAAGCAAAAGAGTGAGAGATTTTGGCTCATGCCTGATCTCTCACTCTTTTGCATATATACGGGCAAAAATACTATTGTACTATGTCGTCTCTGAAAATGATACCGAAACGCTCTAACTCTCTCAATACTGGTTTGTACACAGATTGCATAGTAGGAAGTACCACACCTACTGGTGCTTTGATTTTTTTAGTCATCACCAGCGATGCCAGCAGACCTATTGGCAACCCTACGCATTTTGCCATCGCAGTACGTTCACCTATTTCGCCGGTAAGCTGCATAGTACTCACCAGATTTATCATGTTACCTCTATGTTCATACTCTATTTCATGGTGCATCACTACCATGTCTTTGTCATTGGGTGTCATGTTCCACTTGCGCTGCAGCAACTCTTCTAGTATTTCAGCCGAATTGAACTTACCTACTGGCAGTGTTACTTCGTCATATACACCCAGCCACTCTATGAGGGTCATTACCTGATCGGTCAATGGCACACCCAAAAGGTTTGCTACATGTTGTGGTACAGTTATGCTGGTATCAGTGTATCCTGTTTTCCTTTTCATCCAAGTAGCATAGGTAACAGCAGTAGTATCTATAGGTTCGTCCTGATTAGTAAATCCGAGTTTTATCAACGCATCCCATCCTTTACAGAATATTGGATAACGAAGAGTTGCTCTTAAAAATGTTTTTACCTCATCCAGACCATAAATCTCAGGATATTTCAGAGAGTCTCTGTTAGGATAATATGCTAAAGCATTAAGGCCTGGTATTTTTATCTTTTTATTGTTCTCAAATATCTTTTCGTAAGACACTTCCTGCACTTTACCATTCAACAGAAACTTGGCTCCACCCATACCGGCAGTCACTACATTGCGTGGGTTCCAGCTAAATTTGTAATGCCATGGGTTATTGTCGCTTTCTGGCGCTACCAGCCCACCACAATAAGATTTGAAGGAAGATATACGACCTGCTACTTTATATACACTGTTTATTATTTTGCTAGCGGTCATATGGTCTATACCGGGGTCCAGACCCATTTCGCACATAAACATCAACCCTGCTTCTTTTACTTTTTCATCCAAAGCACGCATCTCATCAGAGATGTAAGAAGAGGTAATGAGATGTTTTTTGTATTTAAGACAGTCATAAGCAAGCAATATGTGAAGATGTGGTGGCATCAACGACAACACCATATCTGCCCGTTTGACCAGTGCTTCACGTTCGCTTGTTTTAGTAATATCAATCACGGCTGCTTCTGCGCTAGGATGGTTTCTAATTTTCCCTGCAATTGCAGCGGCATCACCATCGGCTACTATAACGCACCATTTGTTCCTTGAAGCATTTTCCAGCAGATACTCAATCAAAAATATTGAGGACTTTCCTGCTCCAACTACTAGTATAGTTTGCATCTTTACTAAAAAAATTGAAATGTTCCTGTAAAAGTAATAGTATTCTTAGGTATTTGACAGGTTTATTTTTCTAAGTGTTTTTAACTACATCGAATAGTATTTGTCATCATTTTGTCTGCCCGTTCAGCAAAGAAAATGAATTACAAGAATATTTCAAAACTTTTTATTAAGTATAGCGAAATTTAATTTATATGCGCCATTCACAAAAGTGTTGTTAATGAATTCACATTAGTCATTAACGCATTTGTCTGCAGTGCTTTTAGAGTGGTTTCTAATATTGAAAAAGTGAGTAAATATGAGACCAGCAGACGCTAAATATGCCATCCAGTGCAGTTGTTGCTCAAAAACCACCGCAACAGCCAAGCACAACCAGAAAAACCAAAGCGACCATTTAATTGATTTTTTAACTGTATGATTAGCAGCATGATATACAGCAATAAATCCCACTATCAAAAAAATATAATCTAACATCTCCCACCAGTGAGGCAATCCACTACCCCACCCTGCTTTGCCAGCAGCTGCACCTGTGCTATCTGCCCAAGTGTACTTCAGTAAAAAAATAGCAGGAATTACCAAACAATGCACAGCACATATTACTGCACTTACAATACCTAACTTATCTGCAACAGGAGTGTATCTTGAAAAATATGCCAAAATGAACAGGTGCTAATGTGTGCAAATGTACAAAATTAATTGCAGATGCAACAATGTTGCGTTTATTATTTATCTTTGACGAGTGATATTATCAGACTACATACATAACAAGGGAATGAAAGCAACCCCTGTGCGACTAAAGGTACTAGAGGTTTTGAGTACCACTCATCTTGCATTATCGCCAGCTGAGCTAGAGACCAACTTTAGTAAAGTAGATAGAATCACGCTTTACCGCACACTCAAAGATTTTGAGGTAGCAGGAATGATACATAAAATAATAGACACAGATGGTGTAACACGTTTTGCGTTTTGCAGTGAAAACTGCCCCGACGCCACCCACACTGAAGATCACGTACATTTCAACTGCAAAAGCTGCCAAAAAATGTTTTGCTTGCCGCACACACATACCCCAGTAGTGAAGTTGCCGGAAGGATTTACTTCTACAGGCACTAACACTGTTGTACATGGTGTATGCAAAAACTGTGCCTAATTATATAAGGACTAAAGAGGCTGACATAACATACTAACTTCTCATACTTAGTTGCATATACAGTCCTAGTTGCTCTATATCTTTTATGAATAGAATCAATTCTAATAATTAATTCCCGAACAAATATCCGCATCTGAATAGATATTCTAATCTGCTTTTATAGATTTGCAACACAAATGGCAGATTCGAACACAGAGTACCATGATGAAGATAGCGAACGCAGATTCAGAGCTTTGCTGGAACAAAGCTCTGATGCTACTGCTATATTTTCTGCTAGTGGATCAACTCTATACATATCTCCTTCTGTAAAAAACGTACTGGGCTATACAGAACAAGAGGCTATGCAACTTAACATATTTGACGTATGCCATGATGACGACAAAGAAGCTGTAGCAGCAATAATGAAGAAAACCCTAGATTCACCTGGAATACCCATAAGAGGGCATATAGGTAGAATGATGCACAAAGATGGTAAGTGGCGATGGCTGGATGCGATGGTTACCAACCTGCTACACGACCCAGCTATAAATGGCATAGTAAACAACTTCAGAGATATAACCGAAAGAATAGAAACAGAAAAAAAACTGCTACACGCCAACAGGCTATACGCATTTATAAGTCAGGTAAACCAAGCGATTGTACATACTACTACAGAAAAAGACTTATTTGACCAGGTGTGTAGAATAGCCACTGAAACTGGAGAATTTAAGACTGTGTGGATTGGACTATTTGACAAAAACTACACTACCATAAACCTACAAAGTCAATCTAACATATTACCTGAAGACATACCCGGCTTCACTAATATACCCTTTGCAGATAATGGGCCACATGGCACTATACTGAGTACTAAGGCACCCTATATATGCAACAACATACAAAAAGAACTACCTCTGAACGACTGGAAAGCCTATGCAAAAAAAAGAGGGTATGAGTCTTGTATGGTAATACCACTAAAGCAGTTTGATACTATTGTTGGGTCTTTCAGTATATACTCGTCAGAGTATGACTTTTTTAACGACAAAGAAGTGGATCTGCTGGTAGCGGCTGCCAATGATATTTCGTTTGCGCTGGAGATAATAGAGAAGACCAGACAAAAACAAATAGCAGATGAAAAACTGGCACATAGTGAACGGAAACTAAAGGAGGCACAAGCTATAGCTCACTTTGGAAGCTGGGAAATAGATCTGGAGAAAAATGTAACGGTATGGTCGGAGGAGGCACTGAGAATATATGGATTGCCTGAAACAGACACCCTACAACAAGGGGATGTGTGGCTGCAACACGTACACCCAGACGACCTGGAAATGGTGAAAAAGATTAGCGAAGAAACCTGGAAATACTACCAAAACAGTGCCTACTTTCATAGAATAATAAGAAAAGATGGAGATGTGCGTAGTGTATATGTGGTATCAAAATTTGAATTTGACAAAGAGGGCAAACCATATGGCATATACGGGGTGATACATGATGTGACGGACTTGAAACTGGCAGACGAAAAGATGAAGCAGTCTGAGGCGAACCTGAACATGATAATGGACTTGATACCACAGTACATTTTTGCGAAAGATTATCATGGTCGATTTGTGTTTGCTAATAAAAGTTTTGCAGAGCTATGTGGTCTTAGACCTGAAGATATGGTGACACGCACTATGATAGAAACCATACCAGCAGACAATAATGTGAACAAATATCTGGAGCAAGACAGACGCATAATAGATACTGGGATACAGCACATAGAGCCTGTAGTGTTGTTTAAAGACCTAAATGGGAACGAGCGGGTATTTCATACTACCAAAGTACCTTATGTGCTACCCGGCACAAACGAAAAGGTAGTACTAGGGGTAGCTCAAGACATAACTGAACAGCGAAGAACTGAAAAAGAGCGCGCCAACCTACTAGCAGATATGATGCAGCGAAACAAAGATCTGGAGCAGTTTTCGTACATAACGTCGCACAATCTGAGATCGCCGGTGGCTAATATAAAGGGGCTAACAGATCTACTAAATACGGAAGGAAACACGGCTGAAGAAGTAGCTGTCTTTGTACAAGAACTACATGTGGCGGCTGGCAAGCTGGATGATGTAATAAAAGATCTGAACCAGATATTACAGATAAAAAACAATGCTGCTGAGCATACTGAACTTCTGCGGTTTGACAGTGTAGTGAGTGATGTGTGCTTGAGTATAAGTGATCAGATAAAAAATGAGGGTGTTGAGATTATTGTAAACTTCGGTAAAGCACCTGAGATAAATACTATCAAAAGTTATCTTCATAGTATATTCTTCAACCTGATATCGAATAGCATAAGGTACAGACTACCTGACCGAGCAGCGGTGATACATATAGAAACCTACAAGACAGACGACCTGCTGACTGTAGTGTACAAAGACAATGGCCAAGGTATAGACCTAGAGAAATGGGGTAACCATGTTTTTGGGATGTATAGAAAGTTTCACAACAACACTGAAGGAAAAGGTATGGGACTGTACATGACAAAAACCCATGTAGAGACAATGGGCGGCCGAATATATTTGGAGAGTGAAGTGAATAAAGGTGTTACATTTACAATAGAGTACCCCACAACCTTATAAAAAATAATGGACCATTCATACAAAGGCAATTTTATTATTATAGATGACGACCCCATCAACAATCTAATTTGCTCAAAATTCATTAAGAAAGTTTGCCCTAGTTCAATTGTTACAACCTTTACTCAACCCATGGACGGTATAAAGTATGTGTTGCATCCTGACGCAATTGACAACACTGCTACCACCATACTGCTGCTGGATATAAACATGCCAGGTACGAGCGGCTGGGATGTGCTAGATACATTGATGTCCAGACCTGATTTCATCATGGAACGGTATGCTATCTATATGCTATCCTCCTCCATAGCTACTGAGGATAGAAACCGCGCCAATACGCACCCTCTAGTATCGGGATTTATAGAAAAACCACTCACTATTGCTAGTATTCAAGATTTGATAGCCAAACAATGATGAGTGGTTTAATGGCACTGTTACGCAACGTTTAGAGATTGTCTTTTGATATAACTACCCAGTCGCTGTTACCGAATCCTTTTTCTATCCATCTGTCCATTTCGGCAGCTATGGCGGGTATTACTGTGAGTGGCACGCCTGCATTATTAGCCTCTTGCATCATAAGCCCTGCATCTTTGCGAGCCATATTGAGCTCCCAAGAAGGGTTGTCGTAGGTACCTGCCATCATTCTTTTGAGGCGGGCTGGCAACATGGCTCCGGGATTCCACTCATTGAACAGGCTAGCTATATCACTGGCTGGAATGCCTTCGGCTTTGGCAAGGGCTAAAGTATCGGATATGCCGGCTGTAAATGAAATAAGGAACAGATTACCGGCTAGTTTGATACCGGCTGCCTTGCCGGGGTCGTCGCCAAAATTGAGGACTTTACCGGTCATCTTTTCGAGAAAAGGCAATACTGAACTTATAACGTCCTGATTGCCAGATACGAGCATGTAACCTGTACTTTCCAGTGCATTGGGCGGACCCATAAATACAGGTGCATGGAGGTAAGTAAAACCGCGTTCTTTCCACATAGCGGTGCGCTGACGGGCACCATTGACAGAAGTGGTAGTGTGATCTATGATAATGGCTCCGGGCGACAGACCTGCCTGTGCGGCTTCGAGTACCTCATTTACGCTATCATCGTCTTTGAGGGTGAGGTGTATGCGCTGTGCTCCGTTTACAGCATCGGCTGGGGTATGGCACACTATGGCGCCATCATCTGCCAGTGCTTGTGCCTTGGCTGCCGACCTATTCCATACCTGCACCTGATTGCCATTGCGCAGCATGGCTTTTACAAACCCTGTACCCAGAAGTCCTGTGCCTAAGTAAGCTGTCATTGTGATTTAATTTTTTATGATTTACAAAATAAAGTGATTGCTATTAAAAAAGATGATCCCACTTGCCAGCACCCTCTCTTACCAATACTGGCACACCACTGGTGCAGTCGATGACGGTGGATGAGAGTATATGCCCTGGGCCTCCATTGATAACAATGTCTACGACGCTACCAAAGGCATCGTACATGACCTCGGGGTCTGTGAAGTACTCTACATCGACATCCATAGGTAAGGAAGCACTCATGAGGGGGTGGCCTAACTCCTTGACTATGGTGTGGCAAATATTATTGTTGGGTATGCGGATACCTACTGTATCTTTTTTGGTTTTCAGTTGTTTGGGCACTTGCCTGCTGGCATCGAGTATGAAGGTATATGGGCCTGGCAGGGCTGTTTTGAGCAACCTGAAAACGGGTGTAGATACACTTTTGGCATAGTCGCTGAGGTGGCTAAGATCGGCACAGATGAATGAAAACTGGGCTTTCTTGGGCTCTATGTTTTTGATGCGGGCTATGCGGGTAATGGCATCGGAGTTAAAGATGTTGCAGCCAATGCCATATATGGTATCTGTGGGATAAATAACGACCCCTCCATCGCGCAGGCATTCTACCACGGTTTTTATGGCCCGTGGCTGCGGATTATCGGGATGTATTTCCAGCAGCATATGTGTGTTTTTGTATAAAGTTACAGTCTTTGGGTGTGAAAGCAATAGGATGTAGCTGTGCATGTATGAAACACATGACTGACATCACTGCTTTTGATGGAACTACACTTGCATAAAACACAACCAAATAGTGATCATTAGCGATTGCAGGTTTTACCGGTTTGTTGCCGGTTGTTTCGTGGATTTTGATAGATAAGTGATTGATTGTCAATACT
>CAZRPA010000040.1:0-27095 GCA_964601855.1 uncultured Flavipsychrobacter sp.
GTACCAAAAGATGCTGTGGCACCAGTACCTGTCGTGCTGGTAACCAATGTAGTACCAGTATACAAATCATAATCAACACCGGTTTGGGAATTGCTAAGACCTACCGGCATACCAGAACCTCCCTCGCAATAACTGCCAGAACCTGTAACATTATAAACTATTGGCAATGCATTGACAGTAATTGTCATTGTAGCCCTGCAACCATTAGCCAATGTATAAGTAATGGAAGCAGTACCTGATGCTACACCTGCAACTACACCAGAAGATACAGTGGCTACAGCTGGTGAGCTAGAAATCCAAGAACCGCCAGAAATGGGATTGGTGAGTGTGACTGAGGCTCCAGCACAAACGGAATCTGTGCCCGCAATAGGGTCAGCATTAGTATTGACTGTAACAACAGTAGTAGCCAAACAACCTGACGATAACTGATAAGAAATGACAACGGTACCAGCAGAAACACCCAACAAAATACCAGTAGAAATATTGACGGTAGCGACAGCAGTATTATTGCTGGTCCAGGTACCTCCCAATGGCGTAGAGGCTAGCGTTATGAAATTGCCTACACATACAGGTGTATTGCCAGTGATGGCAGTGGGTGGTGCGTTGTAATTAAATTGTAAAGCATTAGTAGTATCGAACAAAGAAGTATAAGAGCACGTAACAACGGCACGATAAAAAACACCAGCACCTATCGTGGGTGCAAAAGAGCTGTTAGAAGCACCGGCAACGTTGGTATAAGCAGCAACGCCATCGGGCGAAGACTGCCACTGATACACTAACCCATACACGCCAGTGGTAACACCAGTGAGACTAAGGCTGGTGGCATAAGAAGTGCAACTACCCGTGGTGACAGTGGCACTAGCAGTACCGGCATCGGGCGTGGCAGAGCAAAGGGGAACTGAAACACCAGTTAATAACACAGCATCTGTAGTGGCACCAGGTGCAGCAGCAGTGAGGTTGCCGGTATAAGTACCAGAAGTAGTAGGTGCACTGAAACGAACAGCCACTAGTGTATCTACCTGATACCCTACAGCTGCCTCGCGGGAAGCGAAAGTGAGTGATGATACCCAACTGCTACCATCATAAATCTTAAAAGTGGTATTGGCATCAACAGTTACAGACTCGGAAGGCAAGAGATTATATGCAAAAATGCTCACCATCTGAGAATCGGAATTGGTGCCTGCACCTGTTGAAAAAGACAATGCTACTGGAGCAGCAGTAACCACAGCCGACGGCATAAAGGTAAGAACAGTGTTGGCAGCAGGAAAACCATTGAGTACATCTGTAAAAGCTGATGTAGTAGTAACAGAAGGGAAAATAGCATCAGCCGTTTGGAAATCAGAAAGACTATTGGCTATGCCGATGGTAGCTGTGTTGGAATTAAAAGGGTTGGTTTCAGGTCCATATACAAACTGAATGGCATTGTAAGTTTCGTAAAGTTTGACTTGGAAAAATGCAGTGCCTAAACTACCGAATGCTTCCCAGCCTGTAGTAGCATCGCCGTACTGAAAAGTGAATACTCTGAAAGGAGCAGTGCCAGAAACCTGATAATAAGCACTAGCACCAAAACCTACTAAATCGTCCCAATAGGGCATCAATAAACCTTGACCATTCTGAATAGCGAATAAATTACCTTCGGCATTACTTTGTGCAGGATTGATATCGAGAGCAGAATTAGCAAGAGACAACCAGCCATTAGTGTTAGCAGACAAAGTGGTGTAATTAGTACCGCAATACTTAAAAGTAAACCCTATGGGAATACTAGTTAATATGGCTTCATCTGCGCTGATGTCGGTAGTGGTAGTGACCCCAACATTACCCGAAATGTCTGTAGCGGTGCCAGTCGTGGCAAGAAATTTATAACCAGCGGCTGTTTGTGCCTGACCGATAAATACGGCACAACAAAGAAGTAATGATATGTAAATTCGCTTCATGTAGTTTTGGTTTTGGTGATAAATTAGTTATAGCAGTGTATACAATGGCAAAATTAAGATAATAATTCCTTGATGTACCCACCCATGAACAATAAACAAATAACTAAGTACATTACAGACGTACACAAATGAGTATAACTGTATAATAAATACTGATAAATAACATAGCAATACTGTATCTGCATATACTCTGTCAATTCGTACATTTGCCCCAATGCAAGCAGCAACAGACAACAACCCGGCATCGAAAGTAGTACCGGACGCGGGATCGGAATTAGGGAAAAAGGAGCAGGTAGCCACGATGTTTAATAACATAGCCGCACGCTATGATTTTTTAAATCATTTTTTATCTCTGGGAATAGATAAAATCTGGAGGAAAAAAGCCATCAAAGAAGTTTCTTCTATCAATCCGAGCCTGATACTGGATGTGGCAACTGGTACTGGGGATCTGGCAATAGCGGCATCGGCGAATGTAAAAAACGCTAAGATTACCGGTGTGGACATTGCTGATATGATGCTGGACGAGGGGCGTAAAAAAATAAAAAAACAAAACCTCAGTAATGTAATAACTATGCAACTGGCAGATAGTGAGCAACTGCCCTTTTCAACTGGTACTTACGACGCTGTAATGTGCGCCTATGGAGTGCGCAACTTTGAGAACCTAGAAACTGGACTCAAAGAAATGAACAGAGTGATGCGCAATGGTGGCAAACTGGTGATATTGGAGTTTTCGCAGCCTACAGCCTTCCCTATAAAACAATTGTACAGCTTTTATTTCAGGTATATTTTACCATCAATAGGCAAGCTGTTTTCTAAGCATAGTACAGCGTACACCTACTTGCCTGAGTCGGTAAATGTATTTCCGGATGGTGAGCGTTTCTGCAAGATTCTGAATAATTGTGGTTTCAAAAATGCATTGGCACGACCTCTTACTTTTGGAGTTACCACGCTATACACTGCAGACAAATAACCGTTATCAGAAGTACTTATCTATAGACAATCCGTAATTGAACAACAGATTCTCTCTGTTGGTTCTGTTGATACGATTGTAGGTAAATGTAGTAGATAATGATAACCATTTCACCAGTTTTATGCTCATACCAGCGGTGGACTTGAGGATATAATCATCGGCTTTATTAAACGATTGCTGATAAAAACCCATAGCATTCAGCGACACAAAATCGTGTAAGGTGAACCTTAGCGATAGTCGGAAAGAATTGCGGTAGGTATTGTATATATCATTGGTAGAGTCGTTTACTTTGAGGTTGCTGTACTCGTATAGTATACCATTACTCACATTGAAGTAGGCATTTTTCTTATCTACAATATTGAATGCAGCACCTAAGCCAGCCTGATATTGATTATTAATTTTGAGGGAAAAATTAGTGGTGTAGTTGCCCAGACCCCAGTAATAAAACCTTGAGTTTGTACGGTAAACATTAAAATCTACCAGTGAGTTGAAGTCATTGTTGGTGAGTCTTTTTTGCTGCTCGCCATATAGCCAACTGTTATTGGCGTTGAAAGCGAAATTTTTCTTACGAATACCAAACTTCACAATATTGGTAAGTACATAAGCCCTGCTTGTAGTAGTCTTGTTGATAGTGCCGTTAGACACAAGACCAGTGTAATAGTTTACTGAGTCGTTGTACTGAGCAGAGACACTAGCACAACTAAGTACCAAGAGGATAATAGTATATAAAAACTTCATTTAAAATACCTAACAATGAAACGACGTACAAAAAATAGAATTACAGAATATTGGCAATAACTTTAGGAATGACACTGCTAAAAGTTTCATCAGTTTTTAGTGTATCGAATGTTACCCACTGCATACCAGTAGCTTCTTCAGTGTTAAAACTATTGCTGCGATTGCCTGTGTACTCGAATACATATCTGATATCGTGGTGGTAGTGCCCATCTTCGTCCTTGCGAGGATTGGCAGGTATGTAATGTGAATCTATATCAAAAGGTATATCTTGATTGGGGTGAACGGACCGAAGCGTTAATTGTTCTTCGGGTATACCTGTCTCTTCAACTGCCTCTCTCAGTGCTGATGCCTGTAAAGAAATATCTCCTTCGGTATGCCCACCGGGTTGCAGCCATCTATTGAGCGACTTATGGCGAAGTAATAACATTTCTCTAGCAGCAATATCAATAATAAATGCACTGGTGGTAATGTGACCGTCAAAGTTTTTACGGTTATACAAACCTTCATCGGTGTTGCGCAACAGATATTCGCTGAAAGCGATAGTTTCGGGTTCATCGTCAGGAAATAGAGCTACATAATCACGCACAAGCAGTAGCATATTTTCTTTACTTATCATGGCAGTATGGTTTGCGGCAAAAGTACTGATGAAGGAATCAAGAATCAAACTATGACCGAACAGATTTTGAGGTAAGATTATATAGCGATATATCCCTAAATTTGGAAATGCAACAGGCCACTACTTTTAAGATTATCAAGGTAAACGGCAACAAAGCACAGCGTGCTGATGACACCATAACTACCGAAGAACCACTAGAAATAAGGCTACAATATGCTACTCGCATTGGCATGCAACGCAAAAGTATATCTGTAACCATGCGCACTCCGGGTAATGATGCTGAATTGGCTGTAGGGTTTTTATACACCGAGAATATTATATCCGGCCTATCTGACGTTAAAGCACTAGAACATACTGACATCAAAAACAACAATGTAGTATTGGTGACGTTAGAGGAAAATGTAACACCTGACATAGGCAAGTTGGATCGGAATTTTTACACCACATCTAGTTGTGGGGTATGTGGCAAGTCGTCGATAGAGTCGGTGAGGGTGTCATGTCCTATTGTTGACACGAAGGATAATATCGTGGTATCATTGGACACGTTGTATAGTTTGCCTGATAAACTGCGCAATAATCAGGAGGTGTTTTCGCTAACAGGTGGGCTACATGGATGTGCGATATTTGACCTGAGTGGCAACATAATACTAGCCAAAGAAGATGCAGGGAGACATAATGCACTGGACAAACTAATAGGTGCTGCACTGAACGCAGATATGCTGCCGATGAATAAACACATACTGATGCTGAGTGGACGGGTAAGTTTTGAGCTGGTGCAAAAAGCTGCTATGGCAGGTATAAAAATAATAGCCGCAGTGGGTGCACCATCGAGCCTAGCAGTGGAGATGGCAACAGAATGGGGTATGACTTTGGTAGGTTTTCTGCGAAATGAAAAGTTTAATGTTTATGCAGGAGTAGAACGAATAGCGCTGGTAACTGAGGAATAAATTAGCACTTATAAATCTGTGACTGGTATTGTAAATTTGTAAAAAGTAAAACTGCTATGAAGATTCGCATAAAGGGAAATTCGATAAGGTTGAGATTGACGAAAAGTGAGGTAGATACACTGGCTACAACAGGAATGATAGAAGAGAAAACAGAATTTGATGATAATAGTTTTGGATATAAATTACAGACAAAAAATGGCATTAACACACTTGATGCTATAATGGACAATAACACCATGACGGTGCTAGTGCCTGAAAAGGTAGCAGTAGAATGGCCAGACAATACAATAGTAAGCCACACCCACACCAAGGAGCTAAAAAATGGCAAATCATTGTTATTGCTTGTAGAAAAAGATTTCAAATGTATAGATGCACCACCGCACGAAGATCAATCGGACAACTACGAAAACCCTTTGTTGTCGTGTCGTTAGTCTTAATAATCACGAATAACATTTGAAGGTATATTCCTGACAATCAGCAGTTCACATTTAATAGTTGAGGAAATTAACATTTGAAGAAATATATGATGGGCATAAAGACATGGTCTTTAACCTATCGCTCAACTATGTACAGAATTATGAAGATGCCGAGGAAATAACACAAGATGTGTTTGTGTCAGTGTATCATTCTATTGAGAAATTTCAGGAGAAGTCTAGCATAACTACATGGATATATAGAATTACCATCAACAAATCACTAGATCATATTAAGGCAAAAAATCGCAAGAAAAGGTTTGGTGTTATATCAGTATTACTGGGTATAGGAGATAAAAAAGAACCAGATATTGGACACTTTAATCACCCAGGCGTGCAACTGGAACAGAAAAATGCACTACAAAATATATTCAGATGTATAAACGAGCTACCTGACAATCAGAAAACAGCCTTACTGCTGAGTAAAACCGAACAGATGTCGCAAGGGGAAATAGCCATTATTATGAATCTATCTGTAAAGGCTGTGGAATCGCTGATACAAAGAGCGAAAACTAATTTGGCAAAAAAACTAGAAGATACCGAAGGATAACAGAAACTTTATCGTCTATTGATATACCAAGAGTTATGAAACACGAAGTAGATACTGATTTTTCATCTTTACTGAGCACTATTCAAAAAGTAGATGCCCCGCCCTTTTTGCTAACTCGCATAAAGGAAAAGCTAAAATCTAACCCTGATGTTAAAGTAGGGGTAGGATGGGTATTGGCAGGTGGTATGTCGCTGGTAATGGTGCTCATAATAAATGTAGTAGTGATAAGTAAGAACAGTACAAAGCACCAACAAATACCAAATCTTGTAGAATCAATGAATCTTGCTCCTGATAATACATTATATCAATAATCAAAATGAACAAAATAAAATTCCTTTCTATACTGGCCATTGGACTTCTGCTATCAAATTTGATGCTTATAGGCTATATAGCTTACAGCAAAACAGACAGACCTGACAAGAATAGGCATCCTGGTCCTAGAAATATTGTAATAGAGAAACTACACTTCAGCCAAGCGCAAATAACACAATATGATGAATTGATAAAATGGCATAGGTCTGAGATAGATAAGGCACAGGAAGTGCTAATGAGCTGTAAGAAAAGGTTATATACTACATTGGCAGAAAACACCAGCGATAGTACACTGAAAAATAATTGTATTGCAGATTTAGCTGCGGCACAGAGAAACATAGAACTAATACACTACAAACACTTTGAGGATATAAAAAAACTATGCACCAGCGAACAAGAGCAGTATTATAAGCTTTTGACAGACGAAATAGCTGAATTGTTTGCACCTCATCGTCCTAAAAGACCATAACAAGTGTTTAGGTACATTACTGTAGCTATTCTATCGATGATATGCACTCATAATAGTAGTGCACAGAATGTAGTGCCAGTAATTTTTAGAAATGTATGGGGAAACACGCCTTTACAACTGGATAGTAGTGTATACACAAGCCATGACACCAATAATGTAGCCATCACTAACATGAAGTATTATGTATCTGGCATTACTCTGTTACATAATAGTCATGTAGTATTTTCTGAGCCAAGAAGTGTGCATCTGATAGATGCTAGAATGCCCAGCAGTAGTACAGTTGTGCTGCATTTACCTAAAGATGTGTTTTATAATAGAATCAGTTTCAATTTGGGCATTGACAGCATAACCAATGTATCGGGAGCAATGGGTGACGACCTCGACCCTACGAAAGGCATGTATTGGACGTGGCAAAGTGGGTACATTAACTTTAAGCTGGAAGGAAAAAGTAATGCATGCCCAACCCGAAATAATGAGTTTCATTATCACCTAGGTGGGTATAGTTATCCATTTAGTAGTATGCAGCCAATATTGCTAAGTATAGCATCTACAGACAGTATTGTAATAGAGGCAGATGTTGCAGCTTTTATAAATCAGTATGACCTAGGCACGCAAAACAGTATTATGATTCCCGGTCTTCCCGCTGTATCTATGTCCAGGCAAGCAGCTACAATATTTAATGTTCGCAAATGAAAAAGTACATAATACTTGGTTTTATAGTATGGCTGATGCTAGTGGCACTAAGAGGCGACAAGACATCCCTATTCAGAACACCTGAGCATTGGCCCAAACCCACCTACAACTTTGACAAAAACCCACTCACAAAAGAAAAGATACTGCTGGGTAGAGCATTATTTTATGACCCTATTTTGTCTGCAGACAGTACTATATCCTGTACCAGCTGTCACTTACAATACACAGCATTCACGCATGTAGACCATACGCTTAGTCATGGCATTAACGGGCGAATAGGTACTCGCAATGCTCCTGCACTTACTAATATGGCCTGGGGTAAACTATTTATGTGGGATGGTGCAATCAATCATCTGGATATGCAACCTCTGGCGCCTATAAGCCACCCAGACGAGATGGGTAGCAGCATAGATACAGTGCTAATGCGCCTTGGGAGGTCCAGGATATACCCACGATTATTTTACGATGCTTTTAAGGATAGCGCTATCACTGGCGAGCATTTCCTGAAAGCTATATCGCAGTTTATGCTGACAATAGTGAGTGCCAATGCAAAGTATGACCAAGTGATGCGGAAAGAAAAAGGAATTGTTTTTACACCTCAGGAAGCTAATGGGTACCAACTGTTTCGCACTCATTGTGCTGCCTGCCACAAAGAACCATTGTTTACTACCTATGACTTTAGTAATAATGGATTAGTTGTAGACACCACGCTAAATGACTATGGCAGAATGAAAACAACTCAAAACCCAAAAGATTCATTGTGTTTCAAAGTGCCCAGTCTGCGGAATGTAGAGTTTTCGTATCCGTATATGCACGACGGTAGATTTGCAACATTGCAGCAGGTTATCAATCATTATACCACTGGCATACAACAAAGTGCGACATTATCGCCTTTGCTGAGGAAACCAATCATATTAACAGCAAACGAAAAAGTGGATCTGGTGGCTTTTCTGCTGACGCTAACTGATAAAGAATTTCTATTCAACAGGGCTTATTCATTTCCTAAAGAAATATTTATGCCAGCACCGAAGGAATAATGAATGAGCGTCGTCTAAAACAATACAAGCACCTACAAAACAGGAAAAAATGAGAAAAACAATAATAGCTGCAGCACTATTGCTAACAGGCAATAACTTGGTGGCACAAACGAACCCAGCCATAACAAAGTGGCTAAGAAATACTACCGGACTTACTGGCAGGCACTATGTAAGTGGCAACTCTACCCCATTTACCGACCCTGACTCAGCCAATGTACAAACTGTACTATACTCATCTAACTGGGTGTATATACGTACAAAGGGTATACCCGGCTACATAACAGGGCCTTTTCTGGACGGTAATCCATCATTGGCTACTAGCCAAAATGCGATATTTAAAGTATCGCTCAATCCTGTGGCAAATACTGGAACTCCAACAGCAACTACTGGCGGGAACATAGGTTTGTTTATTAACGGCGTGGCGTTGTTTGACTACAGAGACGGCGTATCATGGAAAAACAGCACTAACGCGCTAGCTGGTGGACCTATGGGGGGAATGGGAGACAATGTATGGAACAGAGACGCTGTTGTGGCTGAAAAAGGCGGTTTTGACTGCTCAAAAGGACATCCGGCAATGGGTAACTATCACCACCACCAAAATCCAAGTGCATTTAAACTAGACCGTACTGTGATATCTACCATTTGTAATCTGTATGATGCAGATGGGCTGTATGTAATAGATAGCACTGTGCATTCGCCACTGATAGGGTTTGCTTATGACGGTTTCCCAATATATGGTGCTTATGGCTACAAAAATGCTGACGGTACTGGCGGTATTACACGAATAAAAAGCAGCTACTCCTATAGGTCTATAACCACCCGTACAACCTATGCCGACGGCAGCACCGTAACTGCAGGTCCTGCTGTGAGTACTACTTATCCGCTGGGCTACTTCAGAGAAGACTATCAGTATACTGCGCCAACTACTGCTCAGCCTGACTATCTGGACAGTCATAATGGTCGCTTTTGCGTAACGCCTGAGTATCCATCAGGTATATATGCTTACTTCTGTACAGTAGATGCACAATGGAATTCTGCATATCCGTATGCTGTAGGTCCAACGTTTTATGGCACGAGAACGGCAGTGAAAGTAACGTCTATTACAGAAACTGTGACCCCCTATTCGCCTACTACAGGAGTGACTACTATCAGCAATGGTAATCTTGATGTGACTGTATTCCCCAACCCTGCCAATGATATAATAGCTATACAAGCAGGATTGATAACTACAGAAGACCTGAATGTAGCACTGTATGACAAGACAGGCCGACTGATACAAAGTACCAAAATATACCAAGGCAGCACTATAGCCTATATAGATGCCCGCACACTATACAATGGGGAATATCTGGTGAGAGTATTCAACAACAGTGAATCTGTGACCAAAAAGATAACAATAGCTAAATAATATTATAAAAGTAATAAAACCGCTGCATTAAGGGAGTGTACCTTTGTGCAGCGGTTTATATTTAATCAGTTATCAAAGTACCTGTAGTACAACAATACTACAACTGTCTCAGGTTGATACTCAATTCACCTTCTTACCTCCTACCCAGGTACTCAGCACATTTACACCTAGTATTTCGTTGCTAGGTATCATCATCAGGTCTTTGTCTAGGATTACAAAGTCCGCCTTCTTGCCTACTTCTATGCTACCTACCTCTTGCTCCATAAAGCCCGCACGAGCAGCCCAGATGGTCATGCCTTGTAGAGCCTGACGGCGAGTGAGTGCGTTTTCGCGCTGGAAACCGCCTTTGGGATATCCGTTGGCATTGGTGCGCGCAACTGCTGCATAAAAAGTCTTGAATGGTGATATATCCTCTACTGGGAAGTCGGTACCTAGTGGTAGCCAACCATTTTGTGCCAATAGCTGCTTGTAAGCGTATGCTCCCTTTATACGCTCATCACCCAACCTGTCTATAGCCCATGGCATATCGCTGGTGGCATGGGTGGGTTGCACAGAGGGTATAATAGACGACTCACCAAAAGCATTAAAGTCGGCAGGGTCTACTACCTGTGCATGCTCTATACGCCAGCGTTTGTCATTGTTACCATTGAGGTATTTTTTGTACACATTCAGCACCATTCGGTTGCCACTATCGCCAATGGCATGGGTACACAACTGAAAATCTGTGCCTATAAGCTGCTGCGCCAGCGAATCGTAATGCTGGGGGCTGCTGAGCAGAAACCCACCCCACCCTGACTTATCGGAATAATGCTGTAGCAAACAGGCACCACGGCTACCCAGGGCACCATCGGCATAAGCCTTGATACCTTTTACAAAAAGCCTATCTGTTTTGTAAGGGCCATTACCCACATAACGTTTGGCTACAGCAGGGTTATTGCCGGCAAGTGCTGCTGCACGCACCTTCATATATTGCTTGTAAGTAGTAGCATCATCGCTCAGCATTACATAGAGGCGCATTTGCAGTTTACCACTTTGCTGCAGATTGTCTACCATGGCTACGTCGTAGTAGGGCAAGCCACAATCTGTGATGGTAGTAAGGCCTTGTGCAAAACAATTTTTCTGAGCTGCGGTAAGCCATTTTTCGTAATCGGGTAACTGCGCCTTGGGGATGATACTACTTACCAGGTCTACAGCATTATCTATTAGCAACCCTGTAGGCTTGCCAGCCGAAAGTGCTACCTCTCCGCCTGTAAGCTTAGTAGCAGCGGTAACAGCAGCCATTTCTAGTGCTTTTTCATTGGCTATGGCAGCATGACCATCTACCCTCTGTAACAACACAGGTGTAGTAGGGAATAGTACATTTAAAGTTTTATTGTCGGGGTAAGCACCACCTGGAAACTTGTTTTGGTCCCAACCTCTGCCCCTTATCCATATTTCGTTGGGATGATTTTTGGCAAACTCAGCTACACGGGCTACTGCTTCATCCCAATCTTTACAATCATATAAATTGACCTCGAAAAGCGACCTACCATACCCCACAAAGTGGGCGTGTGCATCTATAAAACCTGGATAAACAGCACTACCCTTTGCATCTACAATGCTGTCTGCCTTATACAAAGTTTGCATGTCCAGCGTAGTACCTGTGGCTATAATCCTACCGTTTTTTATTGCCATTGCTTGCACGGTATGAAAAGCACTATCTATAGTATATATTTTGCCATTGATGACCATTGTATCTACCCGCTGTGGCGAATGGCAGGAGTATATAAAAAGGATACTAATGGATAAAAAAATAAGGAAACAAGACCTAGAAATAAAAGCTGAAATCATAAAGTAAAATTGGTTTTACTGATACTGGATATACATGGGTTTAGGATACAACTTGAGCACATCTTTAGGCTCCATTATGGTTTTCCAAGGTGGGGTTTTGATGTCGTTTTTGTAGAATAGTTTGAAGCCAGTGTATTGTACAGGCTCGCTACTCACTGCCAACTTGTAAGAATTTACTTTTTTGGCAGGGAATCCCCATCCATCCATATCCATCACTACTTGTACCTCGGGGTGAAGTTTTATCTGTTTGTAATTAGTAACCATACCCTTTGTGAAGCGGTGAATAACGAGCATTTTGGGAGGAAGATTGTAACGTTGTACCAGCTCAGTGAGGTATTGAGTGGTATAATTAATGTCCTCGGCGTCGAAGGTGCCTATAACACTACCTGGTACTCTACCAGTCTTCATTGAAAACTCAGGGTCTATTGCCAGATGCACATTGGGCATACTTAGGTATTTCTCGATCTCCGGTATTTCCTTTTGCAGTGTGCTCCAGCCTACCTGAATATCGAGAAAGACCAATGCATTTATTTTTTGTGCCAACTGTAGGGTTTTGTCAATTTCGGTAAAAGGCATACGCATTCGGTAGGTGTTGCCTTTGCCAGGGCTGCCCTGCGCTGTAGTGACAATGTAGTGCAGGGCAGGAATAGCCTTTACTGAAGTATCGGCGGCTTGCCATTTTTTCACCTCGCCCATCAGCTTTTGCAACATGGTATCTGGCGATAATTCGCCTAGAATACCCATTCGGGTAGAGTAATAATTGCCATAATAAGCTATAACCCTATGAAAAGGCAAAATAGCACCCGGTAAGGGGTAATCTGTTTTTACAGGCCACTTGGCAGAAGCAGAGTCGTGTACCATGTGCATGGTAAGCCTGTTGTACAAAACTGTATCTAAACTAGGTGGCGGTGGGACTGATTTTGCAACGTTGGTAGCAGTATCGGCAGATGGAGTTTTGGCAGCAATAGATGTTTGCTTTTTGCGAGCTGCCTCAGAGTTATTGCATGCAACAAGCATTATACAACTGAGCATAAACAGAGAAGACCTGACTTTTGTGCGCATAATGCGTAGATATTATTTGTGTGATGTAGCCTAAAGATAGCCGATAAAAAATAAATCAGGCAAGGGTGATAGCAAGCGGCAAACACTTAAAACAAAAAATCCATTCATTATAACAATGAATGGATTTTTTTTGGAGCGGAAGACGAGACTCGAACCCGCGACCCCAACCTTGGCAAGGTTGTGCTCTACCAACTGAGCTACTTCCGCTTGTACCGATGTTTTCGGGAGTGCAAAAGTAAGCGACATAGTTGAAATAAGCAACTGCTAGAGGGCATTTATTTTGAAAAAAGCAAAAAAATAGCCTGTGGCAAGAGTTACACCAGCTCTAATCACTTCAGTTTAATAAAAAGACAATACTAAGCCGCGTAAATAGCTGCAAACTCCTTAGCAAATTCTTCGAAAGAGATTTTACCTTTTGCGGGGTTGTGCATTATGTAATCTGCCGACATTTGTCCACTTGCCATTGCAGCACCCATTTCGGCGTAGTTTGACGCAACCTCATTTGAAAGTCCTGCCTGTAACATACCATTCAGCGATTCTTCGTTTGAGAAGTTGACCCAAGGCAAATCTGGCTTGCCAATAGCAGCCCCTATAGTAGCAGCTACATAAGTGGTAGTACACTCATCACTAGAGATATACTGAATAGATTTGCCCACGAACTGCGGATTTAACATAAAACCAGCTGCAACACTAGCGATGTCGGTAGTGTGTACAAGCACCATTTTAGTATCTACGCCATAATTGCCCCCCATAATGCCCATGTGACGGATAAGTCCCAACTGACTGAGGAAATTATAATAGAAGAAACCGGGTCTGAGATGAATAACATCTACCTCATCCAGCGCATTGAGCTCTGCCTCCACCCAATAGAGACCGCTGACAGGACCACAACCAGTGGGCATGTGAGCACCTATGCTGCTAAGGTTAACCACCTTGCTAACGCCACTAGCCTTGATAGCTGCAGCGTAGTTTTTGCCTACGTTGTGTATGTGTGCTTTCCAATCTGCTGCTTCCCATGTGGGGGGAACCATCGTATACACCACATCGGCACCTGAGAAAGTGGCTGTAAGAAATGCAATGTCTGTAACCGATCCTATGGCAGGTGTGGCCCCTATTGCTGTAATGTCCTTTGCTCTTTCGGCACTACTACTAATAACTGTGACTGCGTGCCCCGCACTAACTAACTGCTGCACTAATGGCTTGCTGATGTGGCCCAATGAGCCTGTAACTACATATTTCATTTTGCTATTGTTTTTTTGTGACACAAAGGTATCTTTGTACTGACTTTTTAACAAGTACTCACCAAAAAGTATGTACCAATATGTACACAGCAAAAGAAAGCTCTACAAACATGCAGAACAAACAAACAATGCTGGACAAATGCCCAGTGACCTATACGCTAGACCGAATAGGTGGCAGATGGAAAGCACTGATACTTTATCATTTGAGCAGTAAAGCATTGCGCTATGGAGAACTAAAAAGGTCATTACCTACCATTACTGAAAAGATGCTGATACAACAATTAAAAGAACTGGAAGCCGACAAACTGCTGCTCCGTGATGTAAAACCGGTAGTGCCGCCACATGTAACCTATAGCCTGACCGAGGCAGGTATGGCGCTAAAACCGGTGCTGCAAGCAATGGCTACTTGGGGATTGATGTACTCGGCAGATGCGGTGTTTAATGATGCAGTAACAGCTACACATGAGCTGTAGCTTTTGCAAAATAAATACAACCATTTTCAAAATGTTGACCTAAAAAAGTTTTATGTAACTGCCAGATGTACAATGAACAAACACATGAACGAACTAACCAACACTATTTAACTGAAAAAATAACCCAAATTTTGAAATCAGGAATTTGGGATTTGTAATCATACCTTTGCCAACCGAAATGGTAAAAATAGCAAATATAGAACTAGGTGACTTCCCACTACTCCTCGCCCCCATGGAGGATGTGAGCGATCCACCATTCCGTGCAGTATGCAAAGAACACGGCGCCGACCTCATGTATACCGAATTTATATCATCCGAAGGACTCATTAGGGATGCTATAAAGAGCAGGCAGAAATTAGATATTTTCGACTATGAAAAACCAATAGGCATCCAAATATTTGGTGGTGATGAAGAAGCCATGGCACTTTCTGCCCGCATAGTAGATGCCACTCAACCCGACCTCCTTGATATCAACTTCGGTTGCCCGGTAAAAAAAGTAGTTTGTAAAGGCGCAGGTGCTGCCGTGCTTAAAGACCTTGACCTTATGGTACGCCTTACATCAGCGTGCATACGTCAAACATCTCTGCCTGTCACCATCAAAACCAGACTGGGCTGGGACAACGACAGCAAAAACATAGAAGAAGTAGTGGAGCGCATGCAAGACATTGGTGTGCAGGCAGTATCTATACACGGTCGTACACGTATGCAGCTATACAAAGGTGAAGCAGACTGGACCCTGATAGGAAAAATAAAAAACAACCCCAGAATACACATACCCATTTTTGGGAATGGAGATATAGACACCCCTCAGAAAGCCCTAGAATACCGAAATAGGTATGGTGTAGATGGTATCATGATAGGCAGAGCAGCCATTGGTTACCCATGGATATTCCGTGAGATAAAACACTATATGGCCACTGGGCAGGAATTAGCACCGCCTACAGTAGCGGAACGGCTGCATGCCTGTCGCAAGCACCTGCATGGCTCTATATCGTGGAAAGGCACCAAACTAGGTATACTAGAAATGCGCCGCCACTATGCCAGCTACCTCAAAGGGTTGTCGCACGTAAAGGAATACCGAACAAGGTTGGTGTCGACTGAGGACATAAACGAAATAGAGAATATACTGTGCGAAGTGGAAGAGCGATATACAAATGAGCCGCTACCTGCATAGCAGCTCATTTGTAATGTGATAGCAATAAAATTAGAATACTTAATTTCCAACTGGTTGTATACGGTTATTGTATACCCAAGACACAGCCAGCACCGCCAAAAAAACCAAGGGAGCTACAAATGGTGTAGCGGTAGCCACATGCGATATTGCTGCGCCTAAAAAAGTAAAAGTAAGACCAGCATATGCCCACTCTCGCAGCCGTGGAAACAAAGGTTGGAGTAAAGCACCAGCAGCCAGCAACTTAGACACACCCAGTATGTATAACATATAGGGTGGAAAGCCTAAAGTCTTTAGCCCATCTGTTATAGCAGGATTTTGAGACAGGTACATACCCCCACTCATCAGCATCATGCCAGCCACTAATGATGTAGCAACCCAGAAAATAATTTTGTTCTTTTTCATATCATTTTTTGTTTCAGCAAAAGTGCGTACATTCGCTATACTTTAGATACTGGTATACTATTGTATATCGGTTTCCTCTAAGATACCACCTTATGGTTACTACTACTGTCAACAATCAGGATACTACCGAAGACACAACCGAAAAATGCCCCGGCAATCATAACGAAACCGAGTGCGCCAAGCACTTACTACCCGTAAGAGACGCGCTGGATATGCTGAATGGTAAATGGAAAATACCCATTATCATAGCGCTCACCTATGGCAATTGCCGCTTCAAAGAGCTACACCGACAAATAGGTATAACCCCTAAAATGCTATCGAAAGAACTCAAAGAACTAGAAATGCACCAGCTAGTAAAACGAACAGTATACGACAGCACACCCGTATCTGTTACCTACGAGCTTACCCCATATGCTACATCGCTAAAACCAGTGATTAGCGCACTCAGAAAATGGGGCACCGAACACCGTAATAGATTGATGGGCAAAAACCAATAGATACCATGACCCGCATAGGACTTATATCAGATACACACGACTATCTGGATGATGCTGTTTTTACCCACTTTGATAAGTGCGACGAAATATGGCATGCCGGCGATTTTGGCACAGCCTCCATAGCCGAAAAACTTAGCGCGTTCAGACCACTACGTGGCGTGTATGGCAACATTGACGGATACGATATTCGCAGCCAGTACCCCGAGCAACTACGATTTACAGTAGAGGGTGTAAACGTATACATGATACATATAGGGGGTTATCCTGGCAGATACACACCTACAGCTAAGGCACAGCTCACTACACATACGCCTCAGTTATTTATTAGTGGTCACTCACACATACTTAAGGTCATCTATGACGACAAACTGAAGTGCCTGCACATGAATCCGGGTGCAGCTGGCAAGCACGGATGGCATAAAGTGCGCACGCTTATACGATTTGCTATAGATGGGAGCAATATGAAAGAATGTGAAGTGATAGAACTAGGCAAACGGTAATAAACAACAATGCGCAACAGCATAACAGCCATTGCGCATAGTAATATTTATCCACTAAATATTTAAGATAGTCTGGTAATCTTCAGCATATTAGTAGGTAGGTGTTCTTGCACTGGTGTGCTACCTGTATTCACTACCACATCTCCCGATTTCAACAAGCCCTTTTCTCTCAATATTTTGTGTTGGTCTGCTATTATCGCATCCATACTTTCTTCTTTGTCGTAGTAGAAAGCCTGCACACCCCAGCTGAGGCTTAGCTGGTTGATAAGTGTCTGTGTTTTGGTGAACAAAAACAATGGAGAGCGAGGTCTGTAACTAGACAACATAAACCCTGTATATCCCGACTGTGTCATACCTATGAGGGCATCAGCCTTCACAGCACCAGCTATCTCGCAAGCATTATAGCAAAGCGCATCACTGAGGAACGATGGCGAATGCGGCTGTGGCGTATGGTTTCTGTTGTATACTATTTCTTCTTTCTCAACCTCATTTATGATACTTACCATAGTGCGCACCACCATTTCAGGATATTGCCCCATAGCTGTTTCGCCACTCAGCATCACCGCATCAGCACCTTCCAGTACAGCATTCGCCACATCTGTTATTTCGCTACGATTAGGGCGGGGCCTGTCTATCATGCTTTCCATCATTTGGGTAGCTATTATTACAGGTTTAGCACGATGTATACATTTACGCACTATATTTTTCTGTATCATAGGTATCTGCTCCAGTGGCAATTCCACACCCAGATCTCCTCTTGCTACCATCACTGCATCAGACGCTAGTATTATCTCGCGCAGGTGCAACAAAGCTTCAGGTTTTTCTATTTTAGATATAATTTTGGCACTGCTGTTTTTGGTTCTTAGTATGTGCCTTAGCTGTATTACGTCATCTGGTGTACGTACAAACGAAAGTGCTACCCAGTCTATATCCTGACTAATGATAAAGTCAAGGTCAGCTAAATCTTTTTTGGATAACGAAGGCAGTGATATTTTAGTATCCGGCAAGTTAATACCCTTGTTGGATGATAAAACACCCGGTGTCAGCACTTCTACCAGTACTCTGGTGTCTTCCATTACCTGCTTAACGATAACCTCTATTTTACCATCATCGAGTAGTATTTTTTCATCTACCCGCACATCGTTATGAAAGTTGGGGTAAGATAGATATACCTGCTCGGCAGTGCCTATACATTTTTCGTTGGTGAAGTAAAAGCGATCACCTTTTTTGAGGTCCAACGCGTTGTCTTGTATAATACCCACTCGCAACTTTGGCCCCTGAAGGTCGGCAAGTATTGCAATATTGAAAGGGAAACTATTGTTGATATTTTTGATATGGTCTATTACTTGCAAGTGCTGCTCGTGAGTACCATGCGAAAAATTGAGACGAAAAACATTGACACCTTCTTCTACTAGTGCCAGAAGTTTTTCATACGTATTGCAAGCCGGCCCTACGGTAGCGATAATTTTTGTTTTATGAAGCATCATAGTATTTATTCGAATGAGGTACAAATCTCTTAACAACTGAGGGAAAAACAGCCCTGCCAGATTTATTAAATTGCTAAGAAAAATGCAATTGTGTGAACGACAAAGATAACAATATTATGCTTAGAAATCTTGCAGAACAAACACTAAACAGACATCATTCTATCAATACAAACGCTTTCCAACAACAAAAACACACCTAACTAAGACATCAAACAGATTCCTGTTCTACAACTAGAAATTTATTACTCAATGGTTCGATACCATCTTTCACTATATCAAAAAAATCATTTCCGTATAGCAGATAATAGTCTACAAAATTGAAAGTACGTTCTTGTAAACTATTGGCTGGAAAAATAGCTTCTTTGAGCTTAGTAATGCGTTGCAGTTGCACACTCATTTTTTTCTTTTCTGCCCTGTACATTTTTTGCTCTAGCAGCGTTAGCTGCTTCTGTATGCGGTGCAGCACTGCATTAGCAGCTGCCAGCAGTGTAGGGTCTACAGCTACTGCCTTTGACCTCAATGCATGTATAACACCTGCTATTTCCTGAGATTCTGTAGTAGTGTGCCAATCGTCCTGACTATGTGCTGTTATGTGATTTTTTGTGAGATCTGCTTCTTTTTTAAATATTTCAAGCATCTGCAATCCTGATTGTTGGCGTAACCTAGCCTGCTGGGCATCTATCCACAATACCGATTGGCGTAGCATAACTAATGGATAGAACACACCATAATGCTGAAACAATGTTTTTAACTGGAACCAATAAGCTACCTCTGCCCCACCCCCTATAAAAGCTACATCCGGAAGGATAGTAGACTGAAAAAGCCCCCTCAGTATAACATTTGGGCTGAACCTTTCGGGATGGCTGCTTACTTCATTCATCAATTCAGCTTCTGTAAAAGAAATATCTGTATTAAGCACCACCCACTTCTCACCATTACGCTCTATACGCTCACGTATCTGATGATCAAGATAAAATAGATTGATGGGTCTGGGGAATGCTTGCGTTTTATAGTTTTGCTCTAGCAATTTGGTCTGCTCAGTGACTAAAGGAAAAGAGTTGCTATGCAATAATTCATCTTTGATAACTGGTATAAAAGCTGACTTCAATAATGCATCATCAGGATTAACAATAACCAAACCATATCGGCCAAACAACTTATCTACCAGGTAGTGAGTGGCCGCACCTATGGTAGGCTGCCCCATATATGCCTCAGTTATTAGTTCGCGGAGTTCGGTGTAGTGGCTACCCGGAGGGCCCATAGTTACAAATAAACGCTCTAATAGAGGTTTGAGACCAGCAGTACTCATTCTGCCTACTGCTCCTTTTTGTCCATCGCCATCCCATACAAATTTTTCGTTGCCGTACCTGAACACACCTAGCTCATCAATATCATTATCCTCGCTACCCATGTAGTATACCGGAACAAAATGTTTATTGGTATACTTCGCATTCAGCTCATCTGCTAGTTTTATGACGTGTAGTATTTTGTAAACAAAATAAAGATACCCTGTCATCAAATTGGGCTGATGTGCTGTGGTTACTGTATAGGTATCGTTATTGAGTAAGGATTGTATATTGTCAGTAACAAGTGACGAAGAATTACGGCCCTTGTACTGAGCTGTCAAAGCCTTTACCAGAAGTTCTCTGTCTGTAAGGTGTGCGCCACGTGCAGCTATTGCTTTATCTATCCCTTCGGCATCGGGCGAGAAACTAAAAAAATCATTGACATTGGCACTTCCAGCCAGAAAATCGGTAACAAGTCTGGAGAAAAAACCAGTTTCATTGTATGAAACCCTAGAGTAACTATATGCCAATGTAGTGCTATTTTGTGATTGCAAAGTTAGCAGCTAGTAAGGACAAACCAGCTATAATGGTGAGTATAGTACTATAAGCATGTACTATAGCAAAGTACTTTTAATGGTGAGTGGCAGTAATAAACGGAAAAGTAGCGTTTTTGTATTGTGGCTTCAAAACGCCTTGCCTCAAGTGCTGAAAGGTATGTCCAGGTCCCTTAGTAAGAAACAAATTAACCAGCCAAGCAGGCAATACACCACCGGGGTCGAAATGAAGGGTGTATACTATTTTCAGTTCGTGGTCTGATATGCTGGTAATATCCCAGTGAGCAATAGACTTTGGCACTCTTACCAATCCTTTTTTGCGAGGTAACTTATCAGAGTCGGTACGGGAATCGATGGTTACATGTCCTGGTTTAGTCTGATTAATGACAAAGTGTGCAATGTAATCTCTGTTGGAGCAAGGCCATGGCAGATCAGCCTCAGAATAAAATATGAGCTCATTGGGAGCTACGACATCTACAATACGAGACAGCTTAGTGCTATACACCCATTCAGGTTGTTTTTCTATATCCAGCAAAAATGCTATCAACTGATTAATATTAGCCGCTACCGACACCTCTACTTTTAGCGACTTATAGTTTGAGTTTTCTGTATGTGCCGTGTATATACTAATACCATCTTCTACTTTTTTTAGCTTCCATGGGTGCTGAGCTACAGCTGTGCTGGTAAATAAACCTAACAAAATAAGAAATAAAAACCTGCGCATAGACAATATTCAAAGATGTGTGTATCAGATAAAAATCACCACTTCAGACCAGCAGTCTTCAGCACTTCACGTATAGCTTCGTAGGAACGAGATGCGTGTGTACCTAGTTCTTTTTCGGCCACCCACCGAGCTTCCATGATATTTTCTTCCTTCTGAGGTTTTAGCAGATCAGCGCTGGTGCCATACATTGTATACCATACGGTTTGTTTAAGGTATTGCTCTCCATCTTGCACATAAATATGATAGCTATCAATCAATTTGTCGCCTAGGCGCAACTGCAGTAAGCCCGTTTCTTCACTTACCTCTCTCAATGCACACTCTGCTATATTTTCCCCTTCATCCAATTTGCCTTTAGGCAGATCCCATTTACCTCTACGATATATCATCAACAAGGCTCCGTCTTCATTGTACACCAGCCCACCGCCCGCCATAATAGGCCGATACATAGCATGCAACTGATCTTGCAATGCTGCCTCAGAAACATCTTCTATAATAGCGCCTGTGTTACCTGGCCTATCCATAAACTGCAATGCCTGAGTAAAACTTTTTAGCGTGGCGCCAGAAAAAAACTGGTACATCTCAGCAACGGGATTTGCCTCCATATAAGCCTCCATATCAGTAGTCAGTATCAATGGCTTGTCGTTGTAATATATTTTTTGTGAGAAATTCATACTGCTGATTTTTTGAAGGCTTGCGTAAATAATGTAGGTTTGGGCGGTTATGAGTACACCAAAACATTTCGCTGAAAAACTATTGCAAATTAAGGCATTGCAAGTCAACCTGCAAAAACCATATACTTGGGCATCAGGATGGAGATCGCCAGTATACTGCGACAACAGGAAAGTTTTATCATTTCCGTATGTGCGTGATTTTGTAAAAAGTGAACTGGCAAATATGATACTGGAACAGTATCCGGATGCAGAAGTGATAGCTGGAGTAGCTACTGCAGGTATAGCGCATGGAGTAATGGCCGCCGACCTGCTGAAATTACCTTTTGTATATGTTAGAGCCAAACCGAAAGAACATGGTATGGGTAATCAGATCGAAGGCGTATTGCTACCCGGACAAAAAGTAGTAGTAGTGGAAGATCTGATTTCTACCGGCAAAAGTAGCCTGCAGGTAGTAGATGTGCTACGCGAGCAAGGAGCAGAAGTACTAGGCATGTGTGGGTTGTTTACTTACGGCTTCCCAGTGGCAGATGAGGCTTTTGAGAAGGCTGGCTTACCGCTGCATACCATTAGCAACTACACTGCACTAATGGAAGTAGCCGAAGAGCAACAACTGGTGCGCCCTGAAGACAAGGAAATATTGGCAAAATGGCGTGAAGACCCAGCCAATTGGCAGCCACCTACCAACAATTAATTTAAACTAAAAAATTACAAACGGCACTTTGCACTTATACTGCAAAGTGCCGTTTGCTGTAAGTGAGCATTAGCATATGATATCAACTAAGTATGCTGCTGTAGCTTTCAAAACTGACTATCTACCAGCAAGGTTACTAATCCATTAAGAACAAGAGAGCCCTATGAATGTTCAAATATTTTTAATATTTTCGTGAAAATTTCAAAGTATCATTATTAATGATACTACTATAATATTTGATATTGATGAGCCATAAAAATCTACTAACACTTTTCATTTTTGCGATATTATCATTTGCACCAGGTAATTATGGGTTTGTCACTATAACATCAGCTTCACCATACCCTATACCAGTTGTAGATTATACTGGCTTTCCAGAAACATTTGAAACAGGCACTAAAAGTTCTTACACTTACGGCACAGTATCATTAACCACTGGCACATGGGGAATGGATGATGCACTGATTGGTAATACAGCAAGTGATGTAAAAGAGGGCGCGAAATCAGTCCGTATTAGAAATGCTGGAAAATTGACCATGTTGTTTGATGTAACTACAGGCTCTAGTAAAGTAGTGATTCAACATGCAATGTTTGGTACTGACACCAGTGCTACATGGGGTTTATGGTACTCTATAAATGGTGGCACTAACTGGACACAAGCAGGCAGTGATGTAACTAGTAGCACACATACACTTGTACAGACTTCATTTGCCATCAGCTTGTTTGGCAATGTGCGATATGAAATAAGAAAAGTTTCAGGTGGCAGAATAAATATTGACAATATTACCATCACCGACAACTCTGGCACATGTTGCTGCGGTTGCGCAGCAGGAAGCTCAGATACTACAGCATCGAGAGACAATGTGTTGCTTTTTGGCAATCCGAGTGCAGCCACTGCAATAGCAACAGACTCTAACAATTATCTCATAGAAAAGCATCAGTTTGCACTGGCCTATAACAACTCCCGAGGTATACCCAACTGGGTGGGATGGCACCTGAGTTCGGCATGGAAAGGCGCGGCTGAAAGATGTGATTGTTTCACTCAAGACACAGATATACCTACTGGATATTACAGAGCCGCTACAGGACACTATACAGGAAGTGGATTTGACAGGGGTCATTTATGCCCATCAGACGACCGCGATGCAAGCGACAGCGACAATGCTGTAACCTTTAAGATGAGTAATATAGCCCCACAGGCCCCGCAGCTCAACCAAATAACATGGCTAGCACTAGAAAACTATTGTAGAACATTGATAACTGCCGGAAATGAATTGTATATTTTCTCAGGTGGTTATGGACAGGGAGGTGTAGGTAGTCTAGATGATACGACTTACTCTATAAATGCGGGAAAAATAAAAGTACCATCACGTTTCTGGAAAGTAATAGTAGTGCTACCTAATGGCATCAATGATGTAAACAGGGTAACAACTAGCACCAGAGTAATTGCTGTAAATATGCCGAACGTGCAAGCTGTAAGTGGAATGCCGTGGACATTTTACAGAACATCTACAGATGCTATAGAAGCGGCAACAGGATATAACTTCTTTTCGGAGGTACCTGCAGGTATACAAGCAGTAATAGAGGCGGCTGTAGACACTGTGATAGTGCCTTAAAAACAACGATTAGTTAATAGATATTTAATCCTTTTTTTACTATTTTCGCCAGCTTGCATATTCGACACAATTCGGGTTTGCAAGCTGTTCATTCAATTTATTTATCTCCTAAAAATCAACTTTTATGAATATTCCAGTAGTAGACCTAGCGACTTTTACCAATGGTGATGATGCCGCAAAACAAGCATTTGTACAGCAATTAGGCACCGCTTACGAACAAGTAGGATTTGTGGCTGTAAAAAATCATGGCATATCAGATGAATTGATAGCGAACCTGTACACGCAAGTGCAGCAGTTCTTTGCAATGACTACAGCCGATAAGAAAAAATACGAAATTGCAGGACTTGCTGGCCAACGTGGTTATACCTCTTTTGGTAAAGAACATGCTAAGGGATTTGATGCACCTGACCTGAAAGAATTTTTTCAGTTTGGACAGGAGGTAGCGGCAGGAGAACCAGAACAAGACTTGTATCCAGACAATGTAGTGGTAGCAGAAATACCTGACTTTACCCCATCATTACTAACTGCTTTCAGAGGTTTTGAGACGGCTGGTTCTGCATTGCTGCGCGCTACTGCATTGTTTCTTAATTTGGATGAAACTTACTTTGCAGAGCATATACACAATGGCAACTCGATATTGCGTGCTATATACTACCCACCCATTACCGAAGAACCAGCTTCTGCTATTAGAGCAGAACAACATGAAGACATAAACCTGATAACATTGCTGGTAGGTGCATCGGCCGACGGCCTAGAAATTCTGAATATGCAAGGCGAATGGGTACCAGTGACATCACTGCCAGAGCAGATAGTAGTGAATGTAGGAGACATGCTACAACGCCTTACCAACAACCGCCTGAAAAGTACCACACACAGAGTAGTAAACCCACCACGTGAGAAATGGTCTACTCCTCGGTACTCTATTCCTTTCTTCCTGCATCCCAAAAAAGAAATGAGCCTTGCTTGCCTGCCTAGTTGCGTAGATGAGGCACATCCTAAAGCTTACGAAGATTGTACAGCTGGTGAGTATCTGGACGAAAGACTAAGAGAAATAGGACTGAAGTAAAGTAAACTATGCAACAAAAAAAGAAGTAGCAGATCATTACCTTTGCGCACTGTGAATAAAGTAACAAAAGCGCATCTGGCACTACTGGGAGCAAATCTGTTTTATGGTGCCGGGTTTACGGTTGCAAAATCGATAATGCCCCGACTGATACAACCATTAGGTTTCATATTCATCCGTGTGGGTGTTGTAATGATTCTTTTCTGGCTAAGCTACCTGATAGGTAAAGAATATAGAACAAAAATTGACCGTCAAGATTGGTTTAAAATCATTCTTGGCGGTCTTTTTGGTGTAGCCCTCAATCAGATGTTATTCTTCTCTGGGTTGAATCTCACCTTCCCAATACATGCTGCACTGATAATGATGAGCACTCCCCTGCTCATAACCATAATATCAATAATAATGCTGCGGGAACGTATACCGGCCACCAAAACTACTGGGTTATTGATGGGCATAGGAGGTGCAGTGCTGCTGATGAGTGCGGGAAAAGAACTAACAATAACCGGAAGCTCTGCCAAAGGCGACATGCTTGTATTTGCCAATGCAGCATCCTATGCTGTGTACCTAGTGCTGATAAAACCATTGATGCATAAATACCGCCCGATTATTGTAATAAGGTGGGTATTTCTTTTTGGTTTTCTGATGGTTTTACCATTTGGCTGGGGTCAGTTTTCCGAGATAAAATGGTCACTGTTTAATGCAATTGATATAGCAAGTGTGGCCTTTATAGTAGTATGCGTCACTTTCTTTACCTACCTATGGAATATCTATGCACTTAAAGTATTATCTCCCACTGTAGCCGGAGCATATATTTATCTGCAACCAATTTTTGCGGCACTGATATCTGTAGTATATGTTGGCGAACAAATTACAGGCATCAAGCTGCTGGCTACAATCTTGATATTCGGGGGTGTGTATCTTGCCAATTTTGGCTTGAAAAATAGCAAAAAAACACCTGCTACACTTGAATAGAATAATGCCAAACTATTCTTTAAAATTCTAGTACTTTTCTAAAAGTAATATTGATTCTCGTGCCAGAACATTGCCGACTTTTAGGTAATTGATGCTCCCAGTATGTTTGCATATCACCCTTCATTAATAGCAAACTGCCATTATCCAAATGCATGCTAAGTGGAGTTGTTTTAGATTTGTAAGGGCGAATCTGAAACGCACGCACAGCACCAAAACTAACTGAAGCTATAACAGGCAGCCTACCTAATTCTCTCTCATTATCTCTGTGCCACCCCATACTATCATTATGATCCCTGTATCTGTTGAGTAATGCCACATTAAACGTAGACTGAGTTATTTGTTCTACTCTATTCTTTATCTGCTGCAAGGTATTTGTCCAGGTTATAGCTGGCATTCTAATTCCAGAATAGCCATAAGACATTCCTTCATCTCCATACATTGCTGTGAGGCGAGGCTGCATAATAAACTTACCAAACATCTTGATAGGCTCTAGTTTCCATGGTACAGATACTAATAGATCATCGAAATAAATTCGAGCTTCCTTTTCATTAAATATGCTTCCGCGATAGTACATTTCACCTCCATGAGGCAATAAATTAAGTAAAGAATCGTGGTACAGCATTTAGTAGAAAGATTGAAAAAATAGGATAAAATGAAAAGAATATAATGGAGTAAAAATCGGCAAAAAGGCAGGTATGATCATGA
>CAZRPA010000041.1:0-26604 GCA_964601855.1 uncultured Flavipsychrobacter sp.
ATGTAGTATATACTGTAGCTGGTGAACAACCTGGCTGTGTAGAACCATCTGTTACTGTCAGTGAATATACAGTAGTAACTGTAGGCGTAGCTGTAGGATTAGCAACAACTGATGATGATAATGATGATCCACTCCAAGAGTAAGTAGTTGCACCACCTGCACCATTTGCAGTCAGTGTCACTGTACCACCGTTACAGATTGGACCACTGTTCGTAGGTGCTGCTGTAGGCGTAGCATTTACAGATACCGATGTAGTGTATACAGTCGATGGGCTACATCCTGCATCGCTCGTACCATCACTCACTGTCAGTGAATAAACAGTAGTAGCGGTTGGTGTAGCTGTTGGATTCTCAGAAGTAGTAGCTGACAATGATGAACCACTCCATGTGTATGTGTTAGCGCCGCTGGCTGGGTTGGCAGTAAGCGTTACTGTACCACCTACGCAGATATAACCATTGTTGGTTGGTGCTGCTGTTGGTGTAGGACGTACCGTGACTGTAGTAGTAACTGTTGCTGTACATCCAAAACCATTTGTAACTGTGTAAGAAACTAAAGTAGTACCTGCAGCAATTGCTGAAAGGCTTCCTGATGTGCCTATCGTGGCAACAGATGTGTTACTACTTACCCATACGCCATCTGAGGTGGCATTAGAATAGATAGTGCTACCGCCAGCACACAAAGCGCTAGCACCAGAAATTGCGGCAACAGTAGGTAAAGGATTAACGGTAACTACTGCATAAACTTCTGAAACACAACCGAAACCATTAGTGACTGAATAAGTTATAGTACTTGTACCAGCACTCACTGCACTCACAATACCTGATGTACCAATTGTAGCAACAGAAGTAGTACTAGTGCTCCATACGCCATCAGACGTAGCGTTTGCAAGAGTTGTTGTAGCACTTTCACAAACACTAAGCGTACCAGTAATTGCAGCAACTGTAGGTATTGCATTTACAGTTACAACAGCATTTACCGTAGTAATACAACCAAAGCCATTGGATACTACATAAGATATATTAGAAGTACCTGCTGCTACACCGGTAACTATACCTGAGGTGCCTATTGTAGCGATAGACGTGTTGCTACTTGTCCATGTGCCACCAGATGTAGTATTTGACAGCGTAGTTGTAAGTGACTCACAAACGCTGAAAGTACCTGTAATAGAAGGCACAATAGGTAAAGGATTGACTGTAACAATAGAAGTAACAAAAGTAGAACAGCCGGTTGCATTAGTTACAGTGTAAGTAATAACTGATGTACCTGCAGTGACCCCAGAAACAATGCCCGAAGTACCTATTGTAGCAACACTTGTACTGCCGCTGCTCCAAGTACCACCAGATGTAGCACTGGATAGTGTAGTGGTAGATTCAGCACATAAGCTCATAGTGCCGGTAATAGGAGCTACAGTATTAGTAGCTGTAATATTCAGGTTGTCAACAGTAATTTTAGGTCTGCTTCCTGTTGTGCCGCCTGATCCATTATGATAATAGAACCTAAGCCTTGCTGTAGGACTGTTATTGAAAGCAGCCGGAAGTGCAACCGATATTGTAGCTGAAGATGCCACATTATTTGATGCTACAAATGGCAAATCAGTTCCAGTTAGTTCAGTAAAAGTCGTTCCATTAGTGCTGTAATATAGTCGCAATGTACCAAAACGATTTCCTGTTGAGTTAGCAAGTTGAGCGGCATCAAAAGTGATATTACCAGCATTAACACCAGTAAAATTCATGAAGAAATCAGCAGCTAATGCTGAAGTGTTGTCAGTAGCACCAGTGGTTAAAAAAATTAGAGCGGAAGTTCCTCTTTGCACTCCACCACTAGTACCAGTAGAAAAGGTAGCGGAAGATACAGTTGTTTTAGTGGCATCTGGAATAGAAGCTGATCCTATTACTCCTACTGGCCACCAACGGTTAGCACCTGTACCTGAGCTGAACCCATTTGCCCAACTTGCAATGTCAGAAAAATCTTCTGTGTAAGACAATCCTGATTGACAAGACATAATTACTGCTACTGGGCCAGACACAGTTACAGTGAGGGTAGCTATATCTGAACCACAACTATTAGTTACTGAGTATGTTATAATACTAGTTCCACCTGTCAAACCACTTACTACACCAGATGTGCCTACTGTTGCTATGCTAGTGTTGGAACTACTCCAAGTACCACCAGCAAGTCCGCCGGAGATGGATAATGCAGTAGTTGAACCAAAAGCTAATGTAGCTGTACCTGTTATTGTGCCTGCTTCTGGTAAAGATGTAATTGTAACTATAGCGCTACCTGTCATTGATGCAGTACATGAAGTAGTGGTGTTAGTAGCCAAAACAGTATAAGTAGATGCTGTAGTGAAAGAACCAAAACTTATAGCAGAACCAGTTCCAGCTATTGGACTGCCTACAGTGGATGCACCATTATATAGTTGGTAATTGATACCTGCATCTGAATTTGAAAGACCAATTTCAACACCAGCTCCGCCAGTACAATAACTTCCAGTACCAGTTACAGTATATGCTGTAGGTAAAGGATTGATTGACACTACAGCACTGCCAGACATGTTGCTAGAACAACCAATAGCATTTGTAGCAACTGCAGTATATGTAGAAGCCGTAGTAAGGCTTCCAAAACTTATAGCTGAGCCAGTGCCAGCTACAGGGCTGCCTACTGTACTACTACCATTATATAATTGATAATCAACTCCTAACTGTGAATTACTAAGTCCTATTGCAGAACCGGCGCCACCAGAGCAATAACTGCCGCCACCTGTTAATGAAAATACTGTGGGAAGGGATGAAACTGATATTGTGACACTTCCAGATAGAGGTCCATGATAAACACCTGAAACTATTGAGTCTAATGTATAGGTAGTAGTAGTAGCAGGAGATACGGTAGCAGTAGCTGTGCCAGTTCCTGTGCTTCCGCTAAGCGTAACACTTAATGGACTTGCTGTACCAGCATTATAATAAACAGTAGCTCCTGCGGTACCAGAAAATGACAATGTTGTACTGGCACCAGGGCAGATAGTAGTAGTGCCGCTAATAAATGCAGTAGGTGTAGTAGAAACAGTAACTGTTGCAGTTTCACCAACAATAGTGGGTTGATTACAACCTGCTGCTGATGTAGCACTAGTTACTGAATATACAGTAGTAGTAACAGGTGAAACCGATACAGTACTAGTGCCAGCACCTGATATTGTGGTGCTTACGGTAGATGCTCCATTCCAATAATACACAACATCTCCTGCAACTCCTGCAAATGTTAGTATAGCACTACCACCGCTTGATATAGTTGTAGTGCCACTGATTGTTGGTGTGGGTAAAGGGTTTTCTGTTACTGTAACTGTACCTGATCCCACACACCCTGAAGCACTAGTACCTGTGACAGTGTAAGTGGTGGTAGCAGATGGATTGGCAGTGACAGTTGCACCTGTGGTAGCAGATAAACCAGTAGCTGGCAACCATGTGTATGTAGATGCACCCGAAGCCGTAACATCCACACCTATACTACCATCGCAAAATGATGGTGAAGTAGGTGTGAAAGAGATAGTAGGTAAAGAATTGACAGAAACTATTGCACTACCTGTCATTGAAGCAGTACAAGTACCTACAGTAGCCAATACTGTATAGGTAGCAGCTGTAGTTTGGTTGCCAAAAGAAATAGCAGAACCAGTACCTGCAACTGGAGAACCAACGGTAGCTGCTCCATTGTATAACTGATAACTTACTCCTGATTGTGAGTTTGCCAAACCAACGGCTACACCAGTGCCACCTGCACAATAGCTGCCACCACCTGTAACACTATATGCCGTAGGAGTGCTACATGCAGGAGTAGCTGTAATACTAAAGTTGTCGATACCTATCCCTTGACCGTTTGTACTTCCTCCACTACCTATTAATGCCCATCTGAGATAATAACTTGAACCATTAGCCAATGTTAGACCTGTTATTGTAACAGATTTACTTACAGTAGTTGGTGGATTTACAACTGCATTAGCACCATCAGCTGCATAAGAATGAGCACCATCACTCCAAGTGGAACCAAATGTTGAACCATCAGTACCTGATTCAAATGCCATACTAAATGCACGTGTACCTGCACGGTATTTTTCATAATCGAAAGTTATCGTAAAACCTGAAACTGTTCCACCAGTGTTATTGGTAACCTGAAGATGCACATATTTAGGACTGGCGTAACCTCCAGTAGTTAGATTACCCAAACTCCTGTCTGTTGATGATGCAGTAACACCATCAGCAAAATTATAAGATGCCCCAGATGAACTACCTGTTAATGCTCCCGAACCTGTAGTACCTGCTGCAGCAGTAACTGCTGTAGCAGCACCAGCATAGGTGGCTGCTCCTACTCTCCAGCCTGTGGGGCAAGATGCAGTTGCAGACGATCCCATACCGTTAAAATTCTGGGTAAAAGCAGAGGTGCTAGTAATGCTTAGCTGTGCAGATACATGGCTTGTGAACAATTGTAATATAGCAATTGTTAAAGTAACTGCTGTCAACCTCACAATTTTCTTTTGTAAAAGAAACGACATAATTAGTTCATTTAGCTTGCAAAAATCAAACTTGAGTGTTACCTCAAGTCTATTCGTGTATTACGCTAGTATGAAGAAATTATTAAGCGAACTGCCTAAATAATGAAAGAATACAACTTGACCTAACGAGCATACCAACTAGATAAATAATCGGACGACAAGAATCAAATAAAGTATTACATAATGTAATATCAAAAAATTAACATTTTGCGTTGATACGCTATCTTTTTTAGCTTCTTGATATCATTTGCACCAATTTCAACAGACTCTAATCTGATAATCTGGCTTCTATATCCGAATTTACAAAATGTTGTGTAGGCCGTAATTTATTGATGTAAAGTAAGCAAGGTAACAAATTAATTACTGGGCTTCGTGCAACACCAATGTGGCGCCATCACTAGCTCTACTTTGGGCATATATTAGACCACCATGGTATCCAATTATTTTTTCGCAAATAGCCACTACTGTGCCATATCTTGGATATTCTGCCCTACCCTGAAAATTATGAAAAACCTAGAAAATCGTATCTCCATGTTCTTGCGCAATACCAATGCCATATGACAGTATTTTATAGTGAGATATTCTTCTACTCAAACCATGCACAATCAACTCATTTCGGGCAACTGTATTGATGAAATTGGAAAGATCTCAAACGTCGGCTATTGAAATCTGCAACATTCTTGAGCTGCGCTCTTCGCCACTACCAAAATAATAAATTTATAATAAAGTCTAGGATATCCGTATCGCACAAAAATTTTTTTTATATTTTTACTTTTACCAGTGGTATGCAACTTATTAATCTAAGTCATTGTCATAAATGATAAAAGTGAGCTTAAAGCGTTCTTGTAATAGTTGTAATGTAAACTACCTCGTAAATTATAAACCAATATTGTAAAACATGCACAATTTACCTCTATATACCCGATTAAGGAGCATCAGCATCGTTTTAGCTGTGATGTTATCTGCCATCCATGGAAACTTATTGGCTCAAAGGCCACAAAATGCCTATGGCCATTCCTCACCTAATGGTTATCTGGACCAAGTTATCGACATGTATGGAAACAAATATACATTAGGCCAGCTAGCTATTGACCACCACATAAGGGTAGCGACAGGTGGCAGCGAAGCAAGCCTAATGCCTGTATCCTGTAGTTCAGGTTATTTTCAGATACATGTAGAGCCAGGTTGTGGGTTTGACCCATCGTATACAGCAGGTGCTGAGCGACTGAATGTGCTTTGTCAAGTATTGCATGATTTATCTGACTTTATATGGTCGCCGCTAGATACCGTAACAACCGGTCAGAAAATTAATTTGTGGGTTCGTCCAATGTCGGCTGTTGGTGGTGGTCCTTTTCTTGCTGTTGCGTCCTCCTTTTATAATCTACCTGCAGTTTCTACCTATAGAGGGATTGCTGATAACACCCTGTGGATGACACTGAACTCGGGTATAGATGCCTACAAGAATGTGGCCGGCCCAATAGTGACAGCTGGTGGGGCATTCAGTTCTGGATCTACCTTTTTTCACGGAATGGTGTCATTTGACACTACTGCAAACTGGAACACCAACCTGTTTGCCGCACCCTCACCTACACAATACGACTTGTATACCACTGCATTACATGAGATGGTACATGCGCTAGGATTTATGTCGCTAATTAAATATGACGGAACATCTAACCTAGGGCCAGCATTCAAATATTACAGTCGTTATGACCGCTACCTTCAAACGGCAACTGGCGACAGTCTACTAAAGCATTCTGGAAGCTGTGCAGATTACAACTGGACGTTTAATACTTCACTCACGCCACTAAGCGTGTTGTCACCAGCAGGTCTATCTTCCTGCCCACTAGGATATCAGACAGGACCATATGTGAATCACACTGATTGTAGCACAGCAATAAAATATGTGAATGGTACTCTTTCGCAGGAGGTATACCACCCCAACTGCTATGAACGAGGCAGCAGCCTTAGCCATTTTGAAGACGAATGTGCCCCCCACCTTGCCAATGACCAGTATTTTGTAATGAGCAATGCAGTGCCACCTGGCGTAATGAAACGATTCATTAAACCCAGCGAGCGCATTGTGCTGTGCGATTTGGGGTACAGCGTGAACAATGTATTCGGTTCAGGCCACCTGAATGATACAACCTACGCAGGCGGTGTGTGCAACAGCGCTCCGCAAGTAGTGGGCATCTGCGATGGTGTTGCTACTGGAGGTGCCTATGCCTTCATTGCCTCTGTCTCGTCTCCTGCTATTATAAATGGCGGGCCTATAGGGAGCATCCTTGACAATGATTTTCAGGCCAATGCCTTCAAGTGTCTTGAGCTGGTTATAGGTTCGGGGGCGTTGTCTGCTACATCGGGCACATCTACTACTACTGTGTCTTTTACACCTGCTGTCGGTTCTGTAGGTGTGCATTTGCTGCGATACATCCCATATAACAGCGTAACAGGCAAAGAAGGAAATATTACCTATGTATACGTGTTTGTAGGCGATGCGAGCTGCGGGTCAGTGTGCAACATAGTGAGCAATGGTGGGTTTGAAAGTGTGACAGGACCGGGGTGCGGCCCATCAATTGTAGCACCTGGTCTGATTAAATGTTGGTCGCCTCTGGTAAATACACCAGATCTCTTTGGCCGCGGCTGTGCTGCCTACAGTAGTTTGAACATCCCAAATTCAGGTTTCAATCTACCGACGTGCGATACACATGCTTTCAGTAGTTACCCTAATGACCGCTGGTCGGGTCTTTACGCTTCTCATTCTATCTTGCCAACTCCCAGCAATTCAGTTGAGGCATTGCAAACATTGTTGTCTAGTGAGCTGGTATATGGCACAAAATATGTAGCTAGGTGTTGGGGTAAAGTAAGCAATAGATTAGGTTTCTATATGCCATTCAAGCTACAGTTTGCAGCAAGTAGTAGCGTAGCCGATATTGCCCCTGCTTCAGGGGGTGGTATTACTGGCCTTGCGTCCATAAGCTCAGGGATGAGCGTACCCATGATTTCATTGGCAACATTTACTATTCCAGACAACAATTGGAGGTACCTTACAGATACATTTACCTACCTAGGTAGTTTTCCGGGTAGGCGCTTAGCCGTTATTCACGCTACTTACCTGAATACCTATAGTACTTTTTATGATAGCTACCTGCAAATAGACGACATAAGCATAGTGCCAGAAGCTACGACTTGTTACTTTACCCTACCACCTTCTACATGCAGTGGCAGTAGCATTATAGACTTATCTTCAAGAGTGAGCAGGCCAGGCGGTACTTTCAGCTGGTACAAGACCGGACCACCTATTACATTGACACATGATGTACTGTTTGACCCATCAGTTGCTGCTGTAGATGCCAGTGGCCTAGTGACCATTGCCTACACCTTCACAGACGGCTTGGGATGCACACAAACAGTATATGGCCAGATACAATTTGTTCCTTCGGCTATAGCCGGCGCAGCATCTATTTGTACTGGGGCAATTACCACGATGAGCTGTACGCCCACAGGAGGCACATGGACTTCTGGTAGTCCTTCAATAGCTACAATAGTGCCTACAAGCGGCGTGCTAACCAGTGTTAGCCCTGGTACAACGGTTATTAGCTATATTGAGCCTGGAGGTTGCAGCACCAGCAGAATAATTACTGTAAATCTTTCGCCTGGCCCTATAACAGGTAGCACCACAGTCTGCAATGGAAGTACATCAACCCTGAGCAATTCTGTAGCTGGAGGAATATGGGCTGCCACCAGTGTCGGGGTAGTAGCAGTAGGATCTGCTACCGGAGTAGTGTCTGGACTAAGTGGAGGAACGGCAACTGTAGTATATACATTGCCGACAAGTTGCTCAGTCTCTACTGTGGTTACCGTATCTCCAGACACCATAGCAGGTTTGCTGCACCTATGCGCAGGTGACACCACAACACTAACAAACGCTTCTCCGTCAGGCACCTGGAGCAGCAGCAGCCCTACAACAGCGACAATTGGCTCATTTACGGGCTTAGTGCTGGGCCTAGCCATGGGTACAAGCACCATTTCATATACCGTATCTGGATGCACCGCAACCGCGTTGTTGACTGTAGATGCATCGCCGGCTCCAATAGCAGGACCTGGATCAGTGTGCGTAGGTAGTAATATGACCCTCACAAACCCCGTTACTGGCGGCAGCTGGACTAGTAGTAATTTATCAGTAGCGTTGATAGATATATCCTCTGGGATCGTAACCGGAGTATCGGTAGGAACCACAACAATAACCTATACTAGTACATCGGGCTGTTTCGTCACTACCATTGTCACGGTATCACCGACCTTGGCTACAGCAGGTGCTTCATTCAGCAGTTCAGGAATCGATTCGAGCGTGAGCTTTGTTTACACGGGCACTTTGACGGCTCTTGATAGTGTAGGATGGGATTTTGGGGATGGGACAAGTGACACTGGGCTATTAACCACGCACACCTACAGCGCTTCGGGTACATACACAGTGTGTGCTACCGCCTATGGCATCTGCTGGAGTGATATTTCGTGCGATACGGTAACCGTTACACTGCCTATTGCTGGAATGTCGCCGATAGGGGTAGCGGCTATAAAAATCTTCCCCAATCCTGCCAGAACTACCCTCGAAATCACTGGTTTGGCTACCAGTTCAGTTTATCGGCTACAGTCGGTAACAGGTGTTACGCTGCAACGAGGAGCGCTCCATTTAAACAAAGAAACATTGAACATAGACTGGCTGGTGCCTGGCATGTACATACTAGAAATTGAAGATATATTTGGCTACCGCTCAGTTTTCAGGATTATAAAAGAGTAGAGCCCTATTTACTGCTATCGGTATGTGGAATCTACAACTTTATTCATACGGCCATTTGTTAGTCTATTGTTTACCATTTGCCCATATTTTCCAGGCTTAAATGGGTGTATAAAATATGGGCAAATTTTTCGCTTCTAATTTGACTGTACTTAGCAAATCGCTAGAAAAATCTACGGTTGAATTGATAGTGGAAGATGATATGAAAAGAGAAAGGGAGGTGTTGCACCCTTTCTCTTTTTTTGTGGACTCCCCGAACGAATTATCGAACCGGTTGATTGAATTTTTCAGACGAATATATTCGCTAAAGGGAATGCTTAATGCTGTATGTTAATGGGTGAAAAAACTATCGAGCACGGGAATGTCTGTTTTATTTGTTGCACTACACTCGTGATCTTTATATTCCCAATGAGAATACTTAGTATATCTTCGATTGTATTCAATAGGCTTGATAGGCTGGTACATCATGCAATGATTATATTTTTACAAAACGCAAAATCAGCATTACTACATTCAATAAAATAATCAGACCGCCAATAATTGTTGCCAACTTTCTGAACGATGCAATATTATCTTTCACTTTTGTAGACTCATCTTCAACAATTTCTTTTATCCGTGCTCGCTCTGCTTCTATTAGTTGTTTAATTTCTATTTTATTATTGTCGAGTTGTAGTCGCAGAGTGTCGTGAAGATCTTTTAAGAACTTCTTGTTTTCAACAGACAGAGTATCTATTTTTTCATTCAGGAGCTTTTCCAAATCCGTTTTTTGGATTTTGTGCTCACTTTGTATCTCAACAATGCTTTCTGATACTGACTTATGATGACTTTTCTGAGCCTCTAATAATGATTGAAAATGAATGATGTTCTTAGCTACAGAATCATTTATCTTGTCGGACGACTTTACCAATCCATCAAGTTTTTTATAAGACTCAGATACAGACTTAAGGTTTTTGACTTCTGCATCAAAACTGTCGAGTGTAGAATTAAATTTTTCCAAACTGCTCATAAAGTATGTTGTTTAGTTTTTTGATTTTTAGAATGTTCATTTCGTACGCATCATTCAATAGATATGGCATACCGAAAACACTTGCTAATTCTTCGATTTTCTCTGGATAGTATTTGGTAATCGACTCTGTCAGTCGAAATCTCGCCTCTTCGTTTCCTTTCAAACCGATAGCAACTGTTCGATCCAATATCATCTTTTGGTCATCAGGATTAAAGTCATTTTTTATGGTCTTCAGTGCTTTTTCAAACCTTGACACACCATCTACATCAGTATATTCATTCAAGAAAAGCCTAACAATCCCACTCAAATAGTTTAGTCCAGTATTGTTTGGAGAATTTTCCAGAAATCTACTTAATGAGTCTCTTAGAACAGCAAATTTTTCAAACCGATCTTTTTCATCGGCTATCTCTGGGATAAACTTTTCTAATAAAATCTCGTTTTGCTTTCCCCTTTGAATTACTTTAAGCGCTTCAAACCATTTTTGATAATCTCTTGGATTTTCAGAGATATGTTGGAGAATAAACGTTGTCTCAGTAAACCTAAAATAGTTATCTATTCTTTTTTTAAATGACTCGCTATCCTGAAAATCCTTACACCAGTCAAAAAGCGTTTTCAGTGATTGTTTGCGGTTGTAGGCTATATTCTCAAAAATCCAATTCAGTAAATACCATGCTGACTTTTCAAGAATGCTGTCTTTCGGGTTCTTAAGTATTTCCTTTTTTACGTCCGTCTCAGGCTCATACTTATTTATGTAGTGAGCAACACTTTTCACAATAGAGTCATCTTCTTTAGACGCAAATTCGACTTCATAGTGACTAATAAAGTCCGTAGACCAGTCTGAAACTATTCCTAATAAACTTAAACGATAAATTACTTTTTGGAGCGCTTCTTTGCCTATACTATGGTCATTATACACTTCTCGCCAAAATAACTTTACAACTTTATTCGGCTCAAAGTAGCTATTGACAACAGCAACTAACATGTAAAAGTCCTCCTCTACGTCTTTTTGTCCTTGCAAGAACAGAAATATTTGCTTGAATAAATCCTTCCCACTCCAACCCGCTTCGCCACTTATGCTTTTCATTTCCGAGAATGAAGTACTTATGTCAAATAATCTTTGAACTTTAGTTGCATCAATGGTTTCAGGGGAATACAAGACGTAACACTTACCTATTTTACCAACATTTTCAGGTTTGGTTTTATCCCATCGACCCGCACGGCCTGCTTCCTGATAAAGGGCCTCAACGGAACTTGGTATGCCATAGTGGAAGGTATAGTTTATGTTGCCTTTATCTATTCCCATTCCAAACGACTTAGTCGCAACCAAGATCGGGTACTTGTCTTTTTTGAACCCAATCTGTACCTCTTCTTTATGTTTTTTAAACTGGTCTGGGGATAGAACGTTTATTGTGGTTCCAGCACCATCTTTGATCCTTGGCACTTCACCTGAATACCAATTGCTCTTTCCTGGGTACAAAGAGTTGAGGTAGTTAGACACATTGTAACAGCCAACTTCACCATTGACATTTGGCGTAAATACAATGGCGGCCTTGTCTTGATTTTCTACGAAACCGTCGTTATCAACAAGTTGCTCTAAGATTGTTTTAATTCTATCTCTTTTATTACCATTGTCATTTATTACCTGAAATTCAAGCTCCTTCCTGCTATAGTCCAACAAAGACTTTATGTTTTCATCAGCAAGGGCAAATTTCTGTCTTGAAAATTCAATCTTTATATCCTTTAATACATTTACAGAGGCTGTTGCTGTGAGCCCTATATACTTGATGTTGCCAGATTCGTCTGCGTCTTTATGACTCAGCCTGTCAATGGTTTTTGCAAGATTTAAGTAAGACGTTCTGAAATCATGCCCCCATTCTGACAAACAATGAACTTCGTCAATTACTGCATATGATATTGAAAAGTTCGCATTAATTGACCGTATCTTATCTCTGAATGAGGGTATTTGAAATTTCTCTGGAGAGATCCATACAAATAGATACTTCCCTCGCTCAAAATCACTCTCTACTTTACGTCGGTCGTCCCCTTCTAAATCACTGGTGATCCATGCGACGTTAGTAATGAGCATATTTCGCAAATTCTCATACTGATCATACATCAGCGATTTTATAGGGCAGACAACAAAATTTATGCTCGGCTGTAATAAACAGGGCAACTGGTAACAAATTGATTTCCCACCGCCAGTAGGTAATAGACCAATAGTGTCTTTTCGGTTTAGTGTGTTGGCTATTATCGGAAACTGCCCTTCACGAAAATGTTGCTTATCAAAAATGTTATCAAGAAAAAATTCCAGGCAGTCTTTATCTGTCTCTGTGATCTCATAGTTTATTGGCTCACAAGTACTTACCTTGAAGTGATTCTTCTCCTTTACAATATCAAAGTAGTCTGTCCTTACGTAGATAATGTCGGGGGTGTATATGTGCTCGTCAGTGTATTTCTTAAAGAGAGAAAAATCAATATTGATGGCTCTGGTAGTAGCTACAAAATCTTCCCTTTGAGCAACAATATTGATATGGTAATCAGGGATTTTTATTGATTTCTTGAACTTAAGTAACGAAAGTTGCTCTAACCAAACAAATAGATCCTGTATGGCAAGTTCTGCAAAATCACTTACGCCTTCGGTATTATAGATATTAAAGCTCCAATCGCTGTCGAAATCTAAATAATTGAAGGTTAGTAGTTCCAATAAAAGTATCTGGAACCGAACTATTGCCGTTGGTAATAGTTTGGATTTCTTTTCTCTTTCCGTTATTGAATTGGTAGTAACTTTTTCAAATGATCTTTGGTAAAAATCTAATAGTCCAGAATAGCCTTCCAGGTGATTTTTGATCTGTGTTAGTTTTGATCTGTAAGTTCCATTTCGAAGTTCAGCAGTACTAATCCGTATTGTTTTTATTCCCCGTTGTTCTAAGTACGAGTTGCGTTCGGCATCTGTTAGACGTGTAATATCATGTGATTTATGTTGCTGGCCATCTATTTCAATAACCAACTTAGCCTGGGGCAAATAAAAGTCAACTTGTTGATTAATAAACTTGGGGTTGTTGTCGCCAACAATATCATTGATTCTTATCTCAGGAAGCATCAACGATTGAATGAATCCATATTCACCCAATTCATTAGGTACTATAGAATATAAGAAGTCTTTGGCAGGGTAATAACCATTGGCAGAATCCCCTTTTATTGTATCAACCCATATCGGGCGCTCAGCACTAACAAAAAGGAATCTTTCTTCAAAATCTTCTTGGGTGTGAATTGTCCCAATTTCGCTTTGAAGAAACTTAGACATCGTAGTTGGGAAGCCTCTTTGAAGAATATTCTTCAGTACGTACAACAACGGAAGTAGTTCTTCGTTCAGTGATCGCTCAACGAGATTTTGAATAACGAAATTGGGATTCGTATAAACGTAGTTAGCCGTGTATTTCTTCATCCCCTAATAGCGGTTTAACATTGGGTGCACTTTTTATCATCGGCAATTTAACCGACACTTTACGCATATTGTAGTAATTGGATATTGGTCTGCCTTGAGAAAATAATACACCTTTCGTGATTTCATCGGGCATTAATTGATTGGGGTATATAATCATTAATTGGGGCTGTGTTTCATTGGTAATACCAAAGTATGAACGCAGCTTTTCGTTTCTGCCATAGCCAGCCAATTGCCTGATGTCAGTGGATACAGATTCGTTCATTCCATCTTCGGAATAATAGGTCTTGTATTTAGCATCCAGTATCAATAGCTCATCTTTAAGGAGGTAATCGGGAATATCGTAACCCATCCTTTTCTGGTACACCACAGGGTAACCTGCCGCCTTCAATTTACCGAGTACATAAAACTCAAAGAGTTTACTCATATCTATCCAGAATGGAGGGGTAGTGGTCTTTTGAGTGCTGGTATTTGTGATGTTATACCCAAAACGCTGGAGAATCATTTTTGCGAGTCGAAGCGCTTCTGTGTATTCTTTGTAAAATGCATTGGGTTTACTGTGCATGATGTCGTGCAGGCTCACCTCTTCCGACACTTCCTCAAAGGCAGGATTTATGTAGTTGAATACCTCGGTTGTATATTTCTCAGCATGTAAATACCTGATAGACGGAAGGTATCTCTTAATGAAAACGAGTGCCTTTTTTAGCAACCTGTTCTCAAGACCATTAGCGCCGAATTCGTCATAGCGACACCATGTGTGCAGTGTCTTATTCTTAAGGGCATTTTCTTTAATGGTTTTACCTACCAGTACCTTTCCTTTTACCCGTGCATATAGATTCTTATCTACCTTATAATAAGATTTCTTCAGCCCCTTGCGCACAATCTCTTTTAACAGATTCAGGTAAATAACAACCAGTAGTGGTGTCAGTAAATCCTGATCTTGCTTAATGGCTATGGAGGGTCTCTCCCATTTTATTTCATACAGGTTTGTAGCGTGTTCAGCCACTTCTGGCAGGTTCAATGCTGTGAATAGCATTTCAAGATAGTTGGTCTGTACTTCAGCCCCATTGATCTTGGGCTCAACGTAAATAGCCTTATCTTTTGTAAGCCAATCTACGCCTATGTAGTATTGTGTTTGTAGTAGCCTGTTATAACCCATCCGCACACAATATTCGCCCGAAGCACCATTCTTAAAGTAAATAGGGTCAGGAATATCTGCTAATTCGGACACATCAATATATTCTCCTCCGTCACCATAAAGATGATGCTCCCTGAAAGGTCTTCGCAGCAGAAAGTGTAAATCTAATTCCATGCTAAACTATTTTCAGATTATTGATATCAATCTCTGTCTGGTCTTCATCTTTATCATTTCTCATAGACTTCAGAATCCCATCCTTCAGATATTCCTTTAGTAATGGTTTGATCTCATATTCCAACTTCAATTCCAATTCTTCTTTCTTTTGGGCCAAGAAATAGCTGTGTCCCAGTTGCACATCCTCTTTCTTAAAGTCGCCCATCAAGCGCTCGGCAGTAAAGAAAGCAGCCACTTTTTTGTATAGTTCTTTTGCACTTGCTCTTACCGTTGCATCTGTAATTACTTCATCAATTACAGCACCAGAAGGAAGTACTGGCACAAATGCAAACCTTCTGCGGATGGCATAATCAATATGACCAACAGAACGATCAGCCGTATTCATGGTGCCTATGATGTAAAGATTGGGAGGTAATTTAATTTCACTCCTTCCCTTGTACTCGTACATAGTAGCTATGTCTTCCCCACGATATTCTAATCCATAAATTAACTCCCCCAATACAGCTGGCAGATTTGCACGATTAATTTCATCAATAATCATCACATAATTTCTAACGTCACCCTCTTCCATCCTTTTTAAGTAATCAAAATTTTCATGTACAAACTTCTTGAAATCTTCGAGAAAAGGAACTAAGAAATTACCTACATGGCTATGGGTTAGAACCATAGTGCTGACAGGTTTTTCAAGCTGTAATTGTTCCATAATTGTCGCTAATACCTGCACCGTTTCAGGGAATCCGGTACCACCAAATGAGTCGTGATTATATATTAGATTATTTTTGTTAGTCGACACCAAAAATGCTCCTGTATTATTTAATACTTTTTTCCCATTTGCCGCAATTGTAGAAATTGCATCATCCAGGTATTGATCAAGTTTTTCAGAGATCCATTCTTTTTTCGTTGGAATTTTAATACGTTCCAAATAATCTTCATAGTCTTTAGCTGCGTCTTCTGCAAACTTGGCAAGCGGTTTGTTCTCTACAAAATACTCAATTCCAACACCACTTGCTTGGGGTTTAGCTGTAATGCCCCGTACAAAATCCTCGTAAGAATATGCAGGGTGAAACTGTATTATCCTGTAGCGTTCAGCACATTTTGTTAGTTTTTCTTTTTGCACTCCTTTGTCTTCGGAAAAATCGCCTGTTAAAAGCATCTCCGCAATATCTTTTGCCGTATAGGTTTTTCCAGTTCCTGGAGGACCCTGCAGAATTATTTGCTTCTTGTATTCGAGTAACTTAACTCGTTCTTGAGTAACTTTCATTGCTTTCATAATTCTATTCTCTTTTAGTATTTTGGCAATAAGGCCAATATTGGGGTTAATTTCTTGTAATTTCTTTAGCCCAAAACCTTCATTAATTCTCTTCACTGTACCCATTTGCCCACTCCCCTCATATGTACTGTCTTGAATTCCATATGTACTGACCCCTTTTTCAACATTGTTAGGGTCGTTAAAATGCCATTCAGAGACAGTGGCATACAAGTTCCATTCTTTATCAGCTGTTTGTTTTCTTTCTATAACCTCACCATAGGCAATAAACTGATTTCGGTATTTAAGAATTACAATGTCTTCAGATTCAATTTCGTAATAATGGCCCTTCATTTTAGTATTTTCATGAAGAATGAATGCCTTATTATGTATAATCCTATCTAAATTCTCACGATCATATCCCTCATCGGGTTGCCCAACGCTACAGGCAAAGTATTTTCTGTATTTCATCTCTCTCTCATTTTAAAACAACTCGCTCTGGTTTTCATCCTTAGGTTTCGATTTTCCTCTCCCTGTTTTTCCTTCCCCTTTAGGTTTGGTTGGTTTGCCTGTGCGGCCTTTTCCTCCCCATAAGCCCTGATTTTCTTCATCTTTGCGGATATTGTGTTTAAGTTCCAGCAGGCGTTTGAATACTCCTTTACAGGCATAGTCAACCCTCCTTCGTTACGCCACTTGCATAGCATTCGCATTAATCCCATCAATTATTGAGATAATCTTACCCGCATGTTGTGGAAACACACCCGCGACCCCCTGATCATCAATGTTTGTAAAAGGTTTATCGAAAAGCATGTCTTTATCAATAGTGCCGTTCTGACACAAGTAGTCAATTAGCGTGTTGATGAAGTTTATCTGTGATGAGTTTAAGTTCTGATCATTCAGGAAATCAGCGAATGCTGATTTTGCTGCATTAATATCCAACCCTAATATGCTCCTGATGAATTTTCCCAACGGCTGACCTTCAACAGCCTTGTTCAGCATATCTCTATCCGCATTCTCGTCAATGCTGAACAGCATCCGTTCTAACTCATCCAACTCAGCCTTTGTAATAGGTATATTATTGCGGATACGGTGGATGGTAATATTATGCTCGTTTTCGCGAATGAATTTCTCTACACGCTTTTTATAGGCAGGTAGATTAAAATATCCCCCAATTATTTCAGCTTCCTCAACCATCCCGGACATTTCATCAGTAAAGTTGGTGTACAGCACCCTCTTTTGTTCTTGCTCCAGATATTGCATTAGTTCTCTTAAAGCTTGTCGCAATGATTCCAGACCCGAAACAGAAGTATTCTGCCAATATTCATCTTCAAGTACACTACGTATGAGCGGCTCCTGCTTCTTTACGTCGGGTAGGTTCATCTTCCGTAGCAAACCGGTTACCGATGTTTTGATTTTTTCAATATAGTATTTGGTGTTGCCACCTTCTAAAATGCAGATCATCAATCGCAGGACTGTAAGGTCGAAACGCCGCGTAAGTTCAGCCGATTGTTCATCGGTATATAGATGGGATAAGTGCAGCTGAATATCTAACACATCAGATTGTGTTAGTGCATGCCAAATGGAACGATCTCGATATTTTACAACATAGCGCAGATGCATTCTTACCCTGAAATCTTCTTCGCTATAACCATCTACAATACCATGCAGTGTGTCGGCACACTGCTTTGCTACATCTTTGTCCTCGTCAGTTGCAGTAGCAGTATTTTGTAGCAACCAGGTAGCCTGCAACCTTGCATTAAACATTTGCTGGCTAAGGGTGCCCTGCACTGGAGCTTCGGTCTCTTTTATACCGGCACTAAAGAATTCTACGTTACCGCAAATATCCAGTATCCGGAAAAACTTCTTGTCTTCACCGGGACCAAACAGATCAGGACATAGCCTTGTTCCTCGGCCTACCATTTGCCAGAACTTGGCTTTCGACATTACAGGTTTGAAAAATACCAGATTGAGTATTTCAGGAATGTCAATTCCGGTATCTAGCATATCCACAGATACTGCAATCAGGAATTCTGTATTGTCTCTTTGAGAGAATTCGTCAATAGCGTTTTGTGCAAACTTTGTTTGATTGTCTATAATTCGCAACATTTTCCCTGCCTTATCGGGATAGCGTTTGTTAAAACAATCTTCAATAAAAACAGCATGATCATGATTGCGGGCAAAGATGATAGTTTTACCGAGCTTATCACCGCCCTCTATTTTTATCCCATGTGTCATCAGCTGTTCCAGCACCTTATAAGCAGTGTCTTTGTTGAATAACCAAGTGTTGATGGCACTGCTATTTACTTCTTTGGGTATTGCACCAAAATTTTCTAGAAACTCTTTTTCATACTCTGCCTTTTCCTCTTCGCTGAGGTCGTCGTACTTCACACCCAATCGCGGAAACTTCAACGGCACTTTTAATGTTTTAGGTTCATTGAGATAACCATCGCCTACAGCTTGTGTCAACTCATAGGCATAAGTGGGGTTATGAGGCTCCAGCCCAAACAGTTCGTAAGTGTCTTTATCACTATCTGCTTTTGGCGTAGCGGTAAGCCCTATATATATCGCATCGAAATACTCAAATATTGCCCGGTACTTCTGGTACACACTGCGGTGCGCTTCATCTATGATTACCAGATCGAAATGTCCCACTCCGTAATATCTGTGCCCTTCGCTCTTTACACTATCTATGCGGTTCATCATAGTTGGGTAAGTGCTGAATACTATGCGACTGGCAGTGTCTTCCTCTTCTTTCGTCAGGTCTATTGCTGTAAGGTTGGGCAGATGTTTATTGAAATTCTTCTTTGCCTGCGTTACCAGGGCATTCCTATCTGCAAGAAATAGTATTTTCTTGGCCCATCCAGCCTTGGTCAACAGGTCAACAAGTGCAATAGCTGTTCGGGTTTTACCGGTCCCAGTAGCCATCACCAACAATGCACCCCTGTTTTTAGCCTGTAGCCGCTCAGATACCGCCGTTATTGCTAGTTGCTGATAATAATATCCTGCAATCTCTTTATTAGATGGCTGCTTTGTGAGCGGTTGCCTTAGCGTGCGCCTGTTGATCGCCAATTGCAGTTCATCCTTGCTATAAAAACCATGTACTATTCTTGGGGGATAACCTGCTGCATCATCCCACATATGGGTTTCAAAGCCATTGGTGTAAAATATAACCGGGCGTTGTCCCGTCATTTGCTCCAGGCAACGGGCATATAGTTCTGCCTGCCTCTGGCCCTTCCGGGAATCAGCAGTTGTACGTTTTGCCTCTATTACCGCCAACGGCTTGCCATCATCTCCCCATAGCACATAATCAGCTCTGCCATCACCCGTATTTTCAGGCATCCCTTTTACAGGGTATTCTACCACGCCGGGAAATGTTGTATCCCAACCAGCTTCTTTTAGTAATGTATCTATATAGAGTTTGCGCGTCTCTACCTCTGTAATGCTTGCAGATGGCGTGACAGTTTCTTTGTGTGATTCCTTTACTACGTGCACGGCATCCAGCCTTGCCTGTAGCTCTTGCATCAGGCTTTCGTTGTGCTTTAGCTCTTTATTGGCACGTTCCAACTGCTGCCGGGTATCTTCATACTGCTGTTGCAGCATTTCTGTTTCCGCCCGGTTACGTTTTATAGGGCTGCCGGTTGGTAGTATGCTTTCATCGAATACTACTACAGGCGTTTGCGTAGTGCTATAAATACGAACTACCCAAAGCGAGAAGTCGAACAATATCCGCAGGGCGGATAGCGATTCGGTATTTGTCGTCTTTTGAGAACTATGTACCGCATTATTGCCAATCTTGCGCAGCAGATTGATATTGCGCAGCAGTGTAGGCGGAATAACCTGCTGAAACGACTGCTCATGCATCAGACTGTTGAGCGTGGTATCATACGGCAGCTCTAGGTCTTTGTCATTATCGTACAGCCACTTCACAAACCCTTCCAGCCCCTTGCGACAAAGAATAGCGCAATACATTGGGTCTGTAAATACATGCTCCTCTGCCCTGCGTACATCATCGTACAAGGAATTGAACTCATGTTGAAGGAAAACGAAGTTAGAGGGCATGGAGGATGAAGGTAATAAATATGTGCAAACTTAAAAGGAACTTGTGCAATGTATTTGCACATGCTGATCGTGAACAATGTAAAAATATTATCCAGATAAAAAATGGGGAAAGTACGGTTTTTTGATATTTTTTTAGAATTACCTTTAAACAAAAATCAGGCGACATCAAGAAGTTGCCTTCCATAGCAAAAGAGTTTTTTATGAAACAGAAAATATTTTCAGTATTGCTATTCATTTTTTTCGCTTTGGTCGTAATGGCAAAGGAAAAAAAAACAAAAGTGCGTGAGATTGATAGCACAGGTAGGAAAGAGCCCGAATTGATAGGGAAGAAAATAAAAGTTAATAAAGATGGTTCAATAAAATCTACCTACAAAAGAGGTCTAGGCCTAAGCCAAGCGATAAGAGTAGATATAACGCAGATTCAGGAAAAAGATAGCATAACCAAAGCTAACTTTAAAGACAGCGTTGCACGGTATATAAAGAAAACGATAGATACGCTAATCGATAACAATAGTAAGCACACAAAATTATATGTTGGCATAGTTGGCAAGACTACAGTAGACTCTATGGTATCTGATCTATCTGAAATTTATTCCAGATTGGTTAATACTTTAAGCTATGAGCATGTACCCGGATGGCAACGGCATCGTACATTTTACTTGTTAGACTCATTATGCGGCAGCTATTTTTCAGCCCAAACTTATAAAACACTTAAGCCATATAAAATAGAGGCTGTGCGCGGCACTGAGGGTGCCAGTGTGCGTGTGTTGCATACAGATCTTTTCAAAGAATTTCAGATAAAATACTACAACCTCGTTATCACCGCAGCCCAGAACGAAGCGATACGGCAATACGGCAGGAATGATGCAGATTTTAAAAAAATGCTCAATGATAGCCTTAGTGGCATAGACAGAGATGAAATAGCTGCGGTATGTAGTCTGTTGAATACTGATAATGTTTCCGTAGAAACCATAAAAAAATACATTATTCAATACAGCAAACGCAACGAACGTGTGCGATTTTTTCAGTCGCCATGGATATGGCAAATGATGTGGTTTAATAAAGGGATAGCAGAAGTAAATCCATTACCGTTTGTAAGCGATGAGCTCGTGCCAAAGAATAGCAAAATATCTCCGGCAGATAGCACCCAGCTAAGTTTGTATAATATATATCTGCATGACCTGACCCGGAAATTTAAAGCGGACAGCACAGAGAAAGACGCCGATCAGTACAAAAAAATGGTGCTGGACAAAATGGCCAAAGCAAATGAACTATATAGTGATGCTACAAGCCATAAACGGGAATTAGCAAAAAACAAGCAAAGACGTGACAACTTTCTTACCTGCAAATATCTGGAAAACGACATTATGCTACCCTACAAGAGCAAATATTATGCCGCACACCATGTGCAATACTCTGCCAAAGATACTGTGTATGGCAACAAGACAATGCAGCTGAAGGCTACCAATGTAGAGAGCAGTGTATGTGTAACCGTACATAATGTCGCCGAAGGTGATACTATTATGCTGACCAAAACAAGATCAGAACCCGTAAAAGACATTTCACCTATTACAGAGGGACTTAATAATTCGCTCGATTTGCTAAGCAGTACGGTAACATCGGCAGTGCCATATCTAGACAATGTGAATTTATCACTTCTAAAAACTAAACTGCCAACAGGTGGTAAACAAAACGTTCCAGGGAATGACATTGACTTTACATTGGATAACAACGAACAGGCAATAATTAGCTATATGCTGAAGGCATATAACTATACTTCATTTAGCAACCGAAATGAACCAGGAGACAGCTCTGCGGGAGACGTTATCGCTACAAAAATGAATAGTAGATATGCCGCTATCACAGGCAATATTGCCATTGAACTTCCTTACTGTAATTTGCCCAATTTCAACGCAGTCGTTTTGAAATTTAATTATATATTTAGGGACAGCATGATGAATAATATTGATGCATATTTATTTGGGGACAGAATTAAAGATTCACTAAATCAATATGTTGATAGCATAATATACAATGGCATCAAGCCGTGCCTGCGGAAAGCTTATTTACAGTATCTGCAAGCAGATACTACAATAAACAAAGCATACACCGCCGACAAAACGTTACCGCCTCCTATAGCAACACTGCCTCTTACAGGCACCAGCGCTGCCCACTACAGAACAGCAGTGCTGGCAACCGAAACAATAGACAGTGCAACCCGGTGGAACTACAAGGTTACAAATAAGCATGCTGTAGGTGACAAAACTGACACCCTGAAAGTGGGCGCATTCAGCTACCGAACAGGCAAGCGCTACCGCCTGCAGGCAAGTATAGGGGTTACCTACACCGGCAATGCAGTTACACAAAACAAAGTATCCGTAAATAACGGTGTAGTATCGCTGGCAAGCACTACAGAGCGCTATGGTGTGGCCGCTGCTATACATTATTACCCTTTTAACAAGGGTGTGCTACTGCAAGACAACAGCTTATTAGGGGGCAACCTGAGACAGTTTATGGGCAGGATGAATATAATGGCTGGGCTGGATTTCAGAAAAGTGCCTGATAACCTATATCTAGGATTGGGATACGATCTGGGTCCCGGCATAAAGCTCAATGTTGGAATGCATTTCTACAGCTACACCCAATACGAACTGAGTAATAACCAAATAAAAAGTGAGACCACTACATACAAAACTGCTACACCATTTATATATGTAGGTATAGACCCTGTTAGTTTCCTAAAAGCTGTATCAATCCTTAAATAAACCAAACTATGACTATACTGACAAAATCAAGAATTCTGGTGTTGATCACTTTTTGCATGCTTTTCACTGCATTACACTCATGCAAAAAGCAAGAAGTAGACGACTTCAGCGGAGACGGAACGTTTGCTGGTACTCTTACTTACGCCAACCCCTACTCAGGCGACAGCACGGTACATACACTACCCAATGCCAATGTGTGCTTGGCCTATCACACATCAGACACGATTAACTTCATCTACTCTGTGCAAACTGATGGCGAGGGGAAATTTGTATTTAAAAACGTAGATAAAAACACGACTTACGATGTGTTTTATACAGACACTATGAACAATCTCCTTTACGTGGCTATAGTAACCACCACGCCAGATAACGACAGCATAAAGTTGCACGCATTACCCAATGTGGCCAAGCAGAATGGACTAAGCGTGCTAACAACGAATGCCACTGGCAACGGACTAGGAGATGTGCAAGTGTCAATGTATGACAATAAGGATATATACCTTGCCGATAGCATAGCTGGTGTCACTTCGGCTGCTACCTACACCATTACCACTAACCTATATGGCATAAATACACTGTATAATGTAAAGACAGGCACCTATTACTTAGCCGCCCATAAGCAAACGGACAACATTGTACTTACTGGGCACACCTACATTCAGGTAGGTGCCGCAGGCATAGCCAGAACAAACATAACGCTGACACCAGGACACAGCCTAAAGATTGCCACCACCGATGCCGCAGGCAACAAAATGGAAGCAGTAACTGTAACCGCATACGACAACTACGATATCTTTAAGGCCGATAGCGCGGCTAATACTACAACTGGCAGCGTAAAGACAGTAACCACCAATGCAGCAGGCTTTGAGAGCTGGCCCAATGCACCCGCAGCCACTTACCACTTTATAGCCAAAAAACAAGCAGGCACGCTGCTACTGGCAGGCTATAAACACAAACAACTGGCGGCCAATATCTCAGACAGTATCAGTATACCACTTTCGCCGGTGCCAGTACCAGTGCCAAACGCGCTGAACATAACTGTGCACGACACTGATAACAATGCCATAAATGAAGCCACGGTGTTTCTGTATACCAGCAATATCGTAGCCCAGCTCGATACGCTGCGTGCTGCATTCACCTATTCAGTTACTACTACTGCAGCGGGTACGGTAACAAAGACCGAATTACCATCTGCCACCTACTACCTGTTTGGCCGCAAGATAATAGGCACTGATACGCTGGTAGGTGCCGTTACTACCTTTGTGCCAGTGCTGGGTACCGCCAATGCCCTTATTAAGATAAAATAAATCATTAAATAAAGGGGGGGGGCTATACCAGCTCCCCCTTAAATGCCCGTTGTAGCAGCGAAGGAAAAAGGTGGAACTATTTTATCGTCTCAAACTCCATATAGAAGCCATATTGAGGTTTCCCTTCTGTAAAAGCTATACCATGTGCGGTGAATTTCTTCTTAGTCATTTTGAAAATACCATCGATTATCTCTTGTGGCAGATTCGCTTCTTTTAAATAAGTGAATTTACCCAGCATTTTAGGTACGTCTTTATACAGGAAGCATCTGAAGTTCCCACCCCAATCTTCATCCGTATTTTTTAGGTCGCAAAGGAAAATGAAATTGTCACCCTTGGGGTTAGCGATAATTCTTGCTTCAACTTCAATATGACTATAAATTTCACACATCAGTTCCTTGTCAAAGCTATTCATTTCAGCTAAATCCGGAAAAAACATAAAGCCTTTATGTGTTGGTTTTTGTTCCATAGTGACAATTAGTGTGTTTCAAAAGTGTTCCAAAATGACTTGTAGTGGCAGGCAATATGGACCTCAGCCATATATAGTTCGAAGTTGTTGACAATGGGAACTATAGCAAATCGTAATTTTCTTATTCGGTCCATTGTTTCCGGCCAATAATCAATATAAGGAAACGCCACTCTCGATGCTAAATATTCATTCCCGGTTTTCTTTTTGTGCTCATCTTTAGCTATGTGAAATCCCAAAGTCGATTCATTGTGATTTTTACCACAAGTATGTTGATAGAAACGGCGAAGTATAGTTTGAGACATACCCACGTTCATGACTTTATACTCTCCTTCTACTAATTCAGATAATACATAGATTCCTTTGATTTCATTGTCGGTACCCACTTCTCCCATTCTTTTATTTTTCCGATGATATGTATTAAACCCGAAGGCTTCTTTAAACATAATTCTGTTTATTTTGTTACCGTTGTTGTAACTTATGAATTCGTTAATGTAGTGCGGACTGTCAGACTTTAGCTGCGCCTCAATTACTTCAACGTGTTGACGCATGTGTTTTAGAATGTCGTCGGGATATTCTTCTCCCCTGAAATTAAACGTTCCCATCATAACTCATTTTACTGTACCAGCTCTCCCTTAAACGCCTGCTGCATTAGCGATTGAAAAAGGTTTTCAGAGTGTGTTTGCTGGGTTTCAATTAACATCTGTTGTTGATACAAATTATTGGCAATTGCTGTGAACTCCATTTGGTTAGAAATTGGTGGAACAATACAGTCGTATTCGCTTAACTCTTCCTTATTGATTTTGGGGATATTTGCTCTCCTTGCCTGATTGCTCGCAAAGCTGACAAAATCTCTCAATCTCAAGATGAAAAACAGAAAATCCCTTGTTATTTCTTTCTTGGGATACATTGGATACATGTCGGCACTACAAAGTCCACTAAAATCAGGCTTTGCTACCTTATTCAGATTAGGACGAATTTTATTGTAAAGAATGCAGCTATCATCAAATGGATACTTGCCACTTATTAGCGACATCTCTCCAATCCTTTTTAGACCAAATAATTTACCTGTGTTCGATTCTATGTTATCTCCACCAACATGGTAAGAATCTGCAAATTGTGGATCTCTTGGATCGACTAACCCTTTCGGATAAGTAATTAACTCACCCAACTCTATCACCTCCCATCCCTTCTCATTCTTTACCGGATCACCAAACATATCATAAAACACAGCCTGTAGTAGTTCGTCATACTTAGCCAGCAGGGCTTTATCCTTGCGGCGCAGTGTATCTGCCTCATCCAGTATGGCGGCTATTTTTTGTTGGGTGGGGAGCGGCGGCAAGGGGATTTTAAAAGAGGCAATATCTTTAGGACTAATATTCGGTATTGCCGCACCATACGCATTGCTTAGTATTGATGATTGAATTTGGAACATGAAATAATAGAAATAACGCTTATCTAGCTTATTACTTTTCAATTTTATTCTCCCAACTCGCTGATTTAGTAAAGCAGGAGTATCTAAAGAAAATTCGGCAAACTTGCCGGTAGTTGCACCAGACATTGCAATTAAAACATCTCCTTTTTCAAGAACAAACTCTTTTCGTTCAGTCAAGAATTTCTCATCAACAAATACAATCTGTTCTACATCTCCACCGGTGATTTGTTG
>CAZRPA010000042.1:0-26598 GCA_964601855.1 uncultured Flavipsychrobacter sp.
CCTATGCCAAAGAATGTTGCCATTAGCGTCTAATCGGGCTACATATCCATCTTGTCCACCTGCATGATAGCCTGTGCAGTCGTAGTCGCTAGACTGGGTCGCACCTACAATATAGTAACCACTGCTGGGCGCAGGTATAATGTTAAATGCTGCTTCATCATAACTACCGCCTATTACTTTACTCCATTGTTTATAGCCGTTACTGTCAACTTTTAAAAGCCAAATATCGAAGGATGACCATGCTCCGTAATGGACCAAAACATTAGTATCTGTTCTATGCGATTCACTCATAATCAAATAGCCACCATCTTCTGTTTCTATCATGTGTTTAAGTACAGAGCCTCCACCTTTGCTGTAATTTCGTTGCCAGATTACATTTCCATCTGCATCATGTTTTGCTAACATACACCCCCAACCAGCAGATGACCCGAAGTTCCCTCCTACTACATTAGTTCCGTCATTACGAGGAAACAAATAGACAATACCACTATCTCCAGTTGAGCCATAACATTTAAACCAATCTAAGACAGTTCCATCTTCGTTATATTTTAGAAAAATACTTCGTTTATTAGTAAATGAACAAAACGAATCAACATTGCCTGTATTTGCTGCTGCCGAAGTGCCTAACTGAATAATGAATCCTCCATCATTTGTTTTCCTTACATGTGAGGAGAAGTTATCATTCCCTCCACCCCCTATCCCTTTCAAAGAAAGCATGTGTGGCTCTGGTACCTGTGCGTGAGACATAAAAGGTAGGAAAAGGAGTAGGAAAAGAATGTTTTTCATGGCAAGGAATGTATGCATGCTAAAATTAAGGGATTTTTATGTGATTTATGGGGAGGGTGCGGATGGGTAGAGGGTTATAAGCCCAGCCCCACCCTGCCCCGCCAGTACAAGCGTGTGACACAATGCCCGCTGCTAGTAGTGCTACTGCTGGTGACCAAAAGTAAATGAAACGAGGTGTGGATTAGCGGGTAACCCGGGCACGCATGGCTATGAGTAGTACTATGGCGCCGAGGGCAAAGAAACCTATGAGGGCTATGATGGCGGTGCGCATATCGAGCAGGCTATCTATAAACCCAAAGGAGAGCATGCCAATGACGATGGCTAGTTTTTCGGTGACATCGTAAAAGCTGAAGAAGGAGGTGGTGTCGTGGGTGGGTGGCATGAGCTTGGAGTAGGTGGACCTACTGAGTGACTGTATGCCCCCCATAATGATGCCTACCACGGCGGCTACTATGTAGAACTGTGTGGCGGTGTAGGTGTAGTAGGCTGCGATGCACACGCATATCCATATAAGCACTACAACGAAGAGTACACGAAGATCGCCAAATGCCTGAGAGAGACGTGCCATGATGTATGCGCCAGCTATGGCTACTAGCTGAATGACGAGTATGGCGCCTATGAGTTGGCCGGTCTCGAGCTTCAGCTCCTTGCTGCCAAAGATGGTGGCTGCGAGCATGACGGTTTGTACACCCATGCTGTAGAAGAAAAAGGACAATAGATAGGTCTTGAGGCGGGGCAGGTGGCGGATCTGCTGCCATACTTTGCGCAGCTCTTTAAATCCGTTGGAGAGTACGCTGCTGCCGGGGGCAGCGGGGACTGCTGTGCTGGCAGGGAGGCGGGCAAAGGGTATCTGTGCAAAACCGATCCACCAAAGCCCCACGAGCACAAAGGACAGACGGGGTGCAAAAGAATCGTCGGTGATACCAAAGAGGGCGGGCTGAAGCACAAACAAAAAACAGATAAGCTGTAGCAACACACTGCCTATGTAGCCAAAGGCAAAACCCTGGGCACTGACGCGGTCGCGCTCGTGTGGTAGGGCTATCTCGGGCAGGTAGGAGTTGTAGAACACGAGGCTGCCGCAATAACCGAGGGCGGCAAGGGAAGAAAAAATGATTCCTAGCTCGAGGGTGTGTCGTGTGAAAAAGTATAAAGAACAACAGGATATGGCACCGAGGTAGCAAAAGAGCTGCATGAAGCGTTTTTTGTTGCCCCGAGTGTCGGCAATAGAGGAGAGTATGGGCGAAAGGAGGGCAATGACGAGATAGGCGGCAGCAATAGAATAATCGAACAGGGAGCTGTTTTTGACCTGAAGACCAAAAAATGACACGATATCGGACTGCACTACCCCGTCTTTAGAGACAGTGGTGACGGCATTGTAGTAAGCAGGGAAGATAGTGGAGGTGATGACGAGGTTGTAAGCCGAATTGGCCCAGTCGTACATAGACCATGCACGCTGCACCCGGCGCGCTGCGGTGGTGGTGGGTAGGTGGCTGCTGGCGGTATTCATGAGTATGAGTGAGATTGCTAGAATAGTGTAGTACTAAAGTAATTGTTTTGGGTGGAATTTGGAATTTGGGGTTTGGAATTTGAGATTTGCAGCATGGGATACCGAGAAATACCAAACGGCAAGGTGCTGGACTATATAAAAGAAAACTACCTGGGCAAAATAGTGACAGACTCGCGCTCGCCGGCAGGTAACTGGCTGGAGTTTACGCTAGAGCATATAGAAAAAGGCAAGGCTACCCTAAGCACGGAGGTGCGCACCGAAATGACCAACCCCTACGGACACATACATGGGGGCATGATGAGCCTGGTGATAGATGAGGCCATAGGCTGGGCTGTGGTGAGCCTAGACACTGATATGCACTACACATCGCTGACGCTGAATGTGGACTTTCTGTATGCGATAAAGGATGGTGAGCGACTGAGGGCTAAAAGTGAGGTGCTGAGAACGGGCAAAAAAATAATAAATGTAGAGTGCCATGTGTATGACATGAACGACCGCATACTGGCGCGCGCCAATAGCAACCTGATAGTGACGGGCATGGAGTATAACAAATAATGGACCACCAGAATAACAGAGAGTACAGATAACGATAATAAAACGATAATAATGGCACAGTTGACACACAGCAGCAGTCTGCTGGATACGGAGGGGCTACAACAGCTATCTGCTGCCCGGATAGCTATAGTGTATACGGAGTGGAATGACACGATAGTAGCTGCCCAACTGGAGGGCTGCCGAAGGGTGCTGGCAGCATGGGGGGCAACAGTGGTGCGGGAGCTAGTGGTGCCGGGGGCGTTTGAGCTACCCTTTGGGTGCAAACATGCATGGCAGAGCAGCACTGGCAATGACAATCAGCCAGATGCCATAATAGCATTTGGGGCTGTGATAAGGGGTGGTACGCCCCACTTTGACTATGTGTGCCAGGCAGCTACTGATGGCATACTGCAACTGAACCTGACACTACCTGTGCCAGTAATATTTGGGGTACTGACTCTAGACACTACCGAACAAGCATGGGAACGCCTAGGCGGTGTGCATGGCCACAAAGGTGAAGAGGCTGCACTAACTGCACTGAAGATGGTGAAGATGATGAGGGAGAAATAGAGAGCGGGAGAGAAAGGGGTTAGGCAAGGAAAAATGAGTAATTTCGGTTATTAATATTCTCTGAAAATGACAATGCAAAAGGCGAACAGAATAGATGACATCTACAACTCAGTGATGGCAAAACCACTTGCGATAAGTGAGCTAGACCAATTCTACAAAGATACCGATGCTGCAAGAAGTCAATTGCCAGCCAGAATGAGGCTGCAACGAATGATAGTACAAAGTGCTGCCAACCAAAGGAATGCCCACATACTGTTTGTGGGCAATAGGGGCTGTGGAAAAAGTACCGAACTGAACCACTTGCAAAAAGACCTGCAAGATAACTACATGGTACTAAACTACTCTGTAATGGAAGAGCTAGACCCACAAAGCATACAGTATATAGAGTTGTTTATAGTGACAATGGAGCGGTTGTTTAATATGGCAGTTGAAAAGAAACTGAATATAGACCAAGCCTTTTTGAATAAAGTAACCGAATGGACAAGGACGAATGAAATAGAACAAATAAAAGAAAAACACTTTAGTGCAGAAGCAGAAACAGGAGTAGATGTGGAGCATGGGCTTCCGTTTCTTGCAAAATTTTTCTTGAAATTTAAAGCCGCTGCAAAGGCATCAAAATCATTTAAAGATACTATAAAAGACACCTTAGAACCAAGACTGGCTGACCTGATACAACACTGTAATGACCTGATAGCAGCAATGCGGAAAGAAATAAAACAAAATGGACTTGAAGACTTGGTGATTTTTATAGAAGATTTGGACAAGATACCATTAGACAAGGCTAAATTACTGTTTTATAACTATGCTAATCAACTTATACAATTAAGGGCTATAGTCGTCTATACTTTTCCTGTGCCGCTATATTACAATACACAATTTATTGATATTAAAAATTACTTCACTCACACTGTAGAATTGCCGATGATAAAAGTGAGGGATAAAAATGGGGATGAAAATGCAGAAGGTATAGAGGTGATGAAACAAATAATAGATGCCAGAATAAACCGTTCATTATTTGCAACTGATGAAGTGATAAAGGATTTTGTACTGAACAGTGGTGGGGTGATAAGAGATATGTTTACGATGCTGAATGAAGCTGCAATGGCAGCATTCTTTGGCAAAAGTGCCAATATCAACAAAGAGCACTTTTTGTATGCATATAGCTATTTAAGAAACGAATATTACAATACTATAGCCGACTACACTGATGCTAATGGCAAAATAACACCAGCAACAGCATTTTATGAAGCTATGCAATCGTTGATGAAAAGTGTAGACAAAAAGCCTGACCATACTGAAGTGTTGATGCTGCTGAGACAAAACCTATGTGTACTGAGCTACAATGGAGAAGGTTGGTGTGACGTACACCCGATTATGAAAAATATAGTAACTGAACGAGCAACAAACAGGTAATAAATAATAATAGTGCCAGAAAATAACTACAGTGCTACAGTGAAACCATATGACAGGCTATTCTTGTTTCTGAGCAGGGGTGGTGATAGTGGTTATGTGTTTTGCAGGGCAGATAATTTGTCGCTGATAGCAGTAGTAAACAGACGATTGGTAGATGATTTAGCTGCTAAAGGCAAGAAAATTGTTATAGTGCATCTAAGTACTCTTGAAGATACACCAATAGCCACACAAATAGTAGATGCTTCACAAAATGCGGATACTGTAATAGTAGCAAACTTGTATGAAGTGGTAAGTGGTAAAGAGGATGGAGTGTCGGTGGTGGTAAGTTTGAATTTTGCGCGTGAGGTGTTATGGCAAACCGGTAAACCCATAGTTTTTTGGGGCGATGGAGCTACCATGTCGTTGATGGCCAATTATGCACCAGACCTGTACTCGCAACGAAGACAAGCCACTATAGAGTTTACGGAGGATGATGTAACGCAGACCAATGTGTTATCACAACCCTACAACATGCTTACGGATGGTATTTACATGGTACCTGATGGTAAAGTTACGGAAGACAAGATAAATTGGCTACAACAACAACTGCACGAGGCAGAAAGCAAAGGTGCTGTAGATAGAAGGGTAATAGCTGATGTAGTATTGCCGCTGGCTAACAAACAAGCCACGCAGGGCAATAATGAAGCAGTAAAAAAACTGCTGGATATATACCAAGCTAAGACAGAACAATATGCCGAACCTGAAATGCTAACAGGGCTGGGTGACATATATAGACTGCTGAATGAGTATGACCGTGCAGCCGCATGGTATAGAAAAGCCAACCTACTACTGGAGCAACAAAGCATGGAGCGAGCTGGCGTAGTAATACGCAACGAACAGTGGTATAACAACCTGATAAGAATAGCAGAAACACTGGCAAGGAATGGCAAGAACTTACTGATGTTGGGTGAGCTGGAAGAGGCTATTACGCATATACAAAGCTTGATGTCGGCTCAAAAACAATCCTTGTTGGCGGGTTTGTGGTTGCAGATGGGAGATATAGTTTACACAAATGGGAATTTAAGTACTGCTGAAGTTTGCTTTCAAAACGCAATTGATTGTTTGAAAGAAATAAAATCAGGGCTTAAAATTCAAGACTTGAAAACAGTTTGTAATGCCTATTATATTTTGAGTTTAATTCATATCAAAACAGGGCAACTAACTAAAGCCAAAACTACTGCAAATAAGTATAGCGAATTAATTGCCATACTAAATGATGCGAATTCAGTAAAAACTGAGCAATATCGTTATGAGATTATTGCGTTACTGTTGCATGCGGACATATCAGTAGCAGAGGATAAAAAAGATGAAGCACTTAATTATTACAATGAAGCAAAAGCAGTGATAGAATCTGCATCACAAAACACTAAAAATACAAACACATTTTATCATGATTTAATAATAGTTGAAATTAAGATTGGTGATTTACTTGTCTATAGTAAAGATATAGCGGGTGCGAAGGTTCATTATAATTACGCACTGGAAAATGCAAGAAAATATATCAATTTTACGCAAGGTACTATTGATTATCAAAGAGATCTTTGTGTTATTCTGAATAAAATGAGCAGTACTGAATCAGATATTAATACAGCTCAAGATTATGCAATAGAGGCGTTACAAATTGCAGAACAACTTGCAGAAGACAATCCACATTCAGAGCATATTCAAACAGATCTGAGTGGCACCTATTTTGAAATGGGAAGAATCAAAGAAAAACTGGGCGAAGTAAGTGCAGCCGAAAAATACTACAGAAAATCGTTGAAAATAGTGGCCGCTTTAGCAGCTAAAAATCCCGATTCTAACCAGATAAAAAACAATAGGAGAATTATACAGCAACACATAGATGCTTTAAGCAAGCAAGTATAACACAGCATTGTGTGTAACTTATCCATTCAGTCCCCTACTTCTCTGCTAAAACAACTGCCCCTGCTGCATGCCGCCTAGGGTTTTGCGCTCGTGGTCGAGTAGCCATTTTTTGCGCTGTAGGCCACCACCATAGCCAGTGAGGCTGCCGTCTTCGCCTATTACCCGGTGGCAGGGTATGATGATGGCTATGCCGTTGTAGCCATTGGCACCGGCTACGGCACGTATGGCTTTTTCGTTGCCTAGAAATATAGATTGTTGTTTGTAAGAGCGGGTAGAGCCATAAGGTATTTGTTGTAATGCTTGCCACACCTGCTGCTGAAAGGGTGTGCCAATAAGGTGGAGTGGTAGCTGAAACTCTGTGCGAGTGCCATTGAGATATTGGTCTATCTGTAGTGTGAGTTCATCGAAATGAGGATGATGACCCTGCTGAAAGGGGACACCTGTGTGGGTCTCTATTCGCTTCATGATGCTATCTATACTGCGTCGGTACTCGAAGTCGAACAGGCAGATGCCGGTATCGGTGGCACACATCAGCATTTTGCCTAGTGGTGTGTGGGTATGGGAGAGGTAGAGCGCAGGTGTCATGGGGATAAGTGGCGTATGTGCCCATAAAAATACAGCATACCCTGCATGAAGCGAGGTATGCTGTAAGAAAAATATTCAGTGCAAACTAAGCTTGCTTAAACTTCTCTTTGAAAGTGGCAATAATATCGGAAGAGATAAACTTGCCAGCCAGCTCTATCTTGTTGCGGAATGCCACTGCGTGTGATATACCGTGACCGATAATAACTGGTTTATTGATGCCCAATACAGGAGTGCCACCATACTGCTCAAAGTTGAAGGTATCGAGGAATTCATCTTCCACACCTCTTTGTACTTTGAAAATATCGTACACCGACTCAGCCATCTTGATGATAACATTGCCTACAAAACCCTCGCACACTATCACTTCGGCTTTGTCGTAGAATACATCTCTGCCTTCTATGTTGCCGATGAAGTTGATGCCCTTGAGCTCTTTGAGCAATGGATAAGTAGCCTGAGCAAGGATATTGCCCTTGCCTTCTTCCTCTCCTATGTTCATAAGCCCTACTTTAGGATTGGGCATACCCATGATGTGCTGAGAGTATATAGAGCCCAACTGTGCAAACTGTACCAGATGTTCTGGTTTGCAATCGGCATTGATACCTACATCCAGCATACAGTTGAACTTACCGTCCATTCTGGGTACTGGGGTAGCTATTGTGGGGCGCAATACACCTTCTATAGTCTTGACAGAGTACATGGCACCAACCAGCATAGCACCAGTATTACCGGCACTAATAAAGGCATCGGCTAGACCTTTAGCCAACATACCAAAACCTATAGCAATGCTAGAGCCAGGCTTTTCTTTGAAGGCACGGGTAGGATGTTCGTCCATACCTATGACATCATTAGCCTGAACGAAAGTATACCTATCGGTGTATGCCTCTATCAACGGAAGATAAGGGGCGGCAGCACTTTCATCGCCAATGAGCAACATATGCACCGGCGAATCGGGCATTTGCTCAAAAAACAACTGCACACCTTTTATAGCTTCTGCGGGGGCGAAGTCGCCGCCCATAATATCAAGCCCTATCTTCATAGTTGAAAATAGTTTGGTTATTGAATAGTTTCAATATCTTCAGCAGCAGCTGATTCGGCAGGAGACTTGTCTACTACCACGTTGCCACGATAGTACAATTTTCCTTCTACCCAATGCGCACGGTGACGCAAATGGCTTTCGCCTGTAGTTCTGTCGATGCTCCAGGTTTCTGCAGTCGCCTTGTAGTGAGTCCTGCGTTTTGCGCCTCTTTGCTGCGAGTGTCGTCTTTTAGGATTAGGCATTTTACTTAATTTATAATTGTTAACTTGTTATATAATAATAGCTACCGCAAAGGTAGAATTAGTTTTTGTTATTGTCTGTTGCTTCTTCGTCAATTTTTATTCCCTTTAGCGCTTTCCACAGTGGGTTAGTTGGCTCTTCCTCCTCATCTTCTTTCTCTGCCAAACTATCCAGCAACTTCAGTACTTCTTCGTTGCAGCCCGGTTTACCTTCTTTAGTATCGGGGTGTATGCGTTGTAGCGGCACACTCAGCATCAAAAATTCATACATCCACACACTTACATCTATCACTGTATCTGCACGGGATATAAACACCACATCGTCTTCCTCCTCGGGTATCTCTGTTTCATCAACCCCCATCAGCTTTATGACCAGATTGAATTCATCCCACAGCTTCAGCTCAAAATCTTCTCCACATCTGTCGCAAGCTACGGTTACTTTACCATCTATGTCAAACTTCAGCATGAAGAAATTCTCATGCTTATCAAACTCCATTTTGATACTGGCATTCCAGTTTTTGAACTCCTCGCCAGCCTCACGCTCCTGCATGAAACGATCATCGATATCGTACATGTAGGTCTTTGGTCCGGGTTTTAAACCCTGCCAGGCAATCTCAAACTCCCGGTTATACTTCATACCCTAACCCATCTTTACCACCCTTTTACGGGTATAGTTTTTAATACCCTTATCAGGGCACGGTGAAAACGGGCTGCAAATGTAGATAAAAAAATCGATGATTACATCAATTTATTTCGTTTCACCAAAAAAGCATGCAATACTTCGTCTACAGGTTTGGTGAGGTCTACGGCTACCCTATCTACATGATACTGATGGCATCTCTGCTCTATCAGGGTTCTGAATTCTTTCATTTTAGCTACATATTCGTCTTTTATCTGGTGTGGTTGCAGCTTTACGCGCTCACCACTTTCCATATCTACAAACTCGTAAGGGCGGTTCTCGAACTCAAAATCCATCTCTTGCTCACCATCAGCCACATGAAACAGTATCACCTCGTGTTTGTTGTACTTAAGGTGTTGTAGTGCCGCAAATAGTTCTTCAATATTGGCAGCATCGTCCATCATATCGCTGAATATGATAACGAGCGACCGTTTGTGCATCTGTTCTGCTATACGGTGTATGGCGGCTGCGGCATTAGTCACTTTGTTATCGGTAGTGATGTTCATTGTGCGTTGCAGCTCATTGGTAAGCATACGGTAATGACTAGGCGAAGACCTGCACTCAGACATATAATATACCTGCTCATCGAAGAGGGACAAAGCCGATGCGTCCAATTGTCGCTTCATGAGTTGCAGGAGGCTAGCAGCAGCCACACACGAAAATTGTAGTTTATTTATCTTCTGCATATTGCGGGGAAACTGCATAGATGAGGATGTATCTATAACAATACAGCACCTCAGGTTAGTTTCTTCCTCAAACCGCTTAATGAATAGTTTGTCGGTACGACCGTATACGCGCCAGTCGATGTGCCGGAGCGGGTCGCCCTGGTTGTACAACCTATGCTCGGCAAACTCGACCGAAAAACCATGAAAAGGGCTTTTGTGCAACCCCAATATAAAACCCTCTACTACCTGCCGGGCTATCAGTTCTAAGTTTTCGTTGAGTGGTTGTTGTAGTAGCAAAGCTTGTAGTTTAAAAAAGTAGGGTAAAGTTATGGAAAGCAATACATAATAGTGTCAGCGACAATCAAGTGGAAATGGCCTAATATTTCAACCGTGCTTCAACTTTTTTGAGGTATGCCAGAGTGGCTTTGCTCACTACTGTTCGTTTTTCGGTAAAGGGAATGCGTAAAATCTGAACAATAGCTGCCAGAAAAGCCCCCCAGTTGCCCTTTGCTGTGCGTATATATTGTATAGCCCAGCCGATAGCGGTAGTAACAAAATACCTGAATGGGAGATATCGCCATGCTACCTTGCTTTTGTTCACCCATTGCATCTGCAATTTTTTGTAGCTAGGCTGCCTGCCCAGTGGCGATTCTTTGTGGGCTACTGTTACTGCGTTATCGTAGCCTATTGTATAGCCTGCATTGAGTATACGGTAACTAAGGTCGTATTCCTCCATACCATAATGAAAGTCTGTGGGGTATAGCCCGGTTTTGGCTATGACCTCTGCCAGCATGATGTGTGCGCCTCCAGCAAAGTAGGCTGTATGAAACCGAGGTAAGGCAGCATACTTTTCATACTTTTTGTGGGGAAAAGCAGTTACCTGCACCTCACGTGTATCATAGTATATTACCCCAAATGTAATAATACCTGTGTTGGCAGATTTGAAAAAAGGCTCATCGAATAAACTCGACAGCTTCACCAAATCATCTGCCGCAGTAAATACCATATCATCATCAAGGCTAAGCAATAAATCGCCAGTGGCTATCCGCATCAGTCTGTTTCTACCTCTGGCTACGCCCAAATTTTCGTCGGACCAAATGTAGGTGATGTTCAATTGCGGATTAGAGTCTATGTATTGTGTCACTGCACTATAGTCATCGGTAGATGCATTGTTGAGTATGAGTATTTCCTGAAGTACGGTATTCAGGTGTAGCTGTGTACCCAGATTCACCAATAGTTCCAGCAAATCTGCCGGGCGATTGTAGGTAATGATGAGTATGGAAATACGTTTGCTCATGAAGATGAGCGTAAAAATACATCTTCTACGCTTATGGTGCTACCCTTCTGCTGTGGCTAGCTACTTTACCACTTTTTGTAGTAGCTACTCATTACCTTTGTTAGCCTGTGTTCAGCAGTGACAATATAAACATGCCCAAAAACAATAAAATGACAAAATGGAACATACCTTGCCTGGCAAGACTGGGATGGGTATCTGTTGTCATTTGTTTGTGTATAGGCATGCCTTATACTGTTTCGGCGCAAACGACACCGAGTGACCTTGCTGAAACGGCACGGAAAGCACAAGTAAAACAAAATAACGACTCGGCTATACATTATGCCGATAAGGCTATAGCACTAATTAAATCACAGCCAGATACTGCTGCACTATTAAAAGCGATGCGGGTAAAGGGCAAAGCACTGTTTGCGCAAAAGAAACATAAAGAAGCAGTAGATCTTTACTTTGCAGCCCTGCGACTTTGTAATAATTCTAAGTACGCTAAAGAAAAAGCACTGCTTTATGGCGAATTGGGGTTTGCGTACATCAATAGGGATCAGGGCAAAGAAGCTAAACAACATTACCGCCAGCAAATAGAAATTTTCAGAGCGCTACAGGGAGAAGATAGCCTAGGCAACTATTATATCAATCTGGCAGTAGCCCATCAACGACTAAAAGAATTTGACAGCGCTAAAGTTGTACTTAGCAAAGTAAAAGCCATACTGAATCGTATCAATGATAGCACCATGTGGGGCTATTATTACATTAATATGGGTGCTAACTACACCTATATTGGCAAACCGGACTCAGCCAATCAGTGCAATGTAGCAGCATCTACAATCTGGAAGGCACTTGGCAATGAAAGTCAGTTATTCAGAGCTACATTCAATATCGGTTTTTATCACTTTCAGAAGAACAACTACACAGAAGCCATAAAATACTATCAGCAATCGCTGGCTGCAGCACAAAAGTTTGCTGGTCAGCGAGATATTGCACATTTGTATGGCACTATGGCTGAGAGCTATGCCGCTGTGAACGATTATAAAAATGCATACAAATATCTATATCTGTATGCCACCATCAATGACTCATTCTATAATGCAGACATAAATAGCTATGTACTAAAACTAGATAAACAGTACCAAACAGAGCAAAACAAAGCCACAATACAAGCACAACAACTAGAACTGAACACCAGTAAACTGGCTATAGAAGAACACAGAAACACGATACTGATAGTTACAGTCATTGCCATACTGTTATTGGCTATAGGTGGAGGTGTGTTTGTTTACCTAACCTTTAGGCAGAAAGTGAAGCAGCAGGTAGAAGAGGCTAAAACCCGCTTTTTTGCTAATGTGGCTCACGAAATCCGCACACCCTTGTCGATGATACAAGGACCTATAGAACTGTTGCAGAAGAACAATACAGACCCTAATGTACAACAACAACTAAGCATAGCAGCCCGAAACACACAGCGCCTTAATGATCTGATAAACCAAATGCTGGATATATCTAAAATAGATGCTGTGGGCTATACACTGCACGAGAGCGTGGGGAGTATAACAGATTTTGTGCAACAACTATGCCAACAATACCAGATACAGGCAGCAGAAAAAAATATCACCTTTCTGTGCAATGCTGATGCAGATGCACCCAATGTGGTGTTTGACAAAGATGTAATAGAAAAAATATTGAACAACCTTGCAGGCAATGCCATAAAATATACTCCCAATGGCGGAAGCGCGGGAGTGGACATGACTCTATCTGCAATCAGTGATGAAGTAACACTGACCATAAATGTATGGGATAATGGACCGGGCATACCCACAGAAGAACAAACTAGAATATTCGAACGATTTTACCGGTCATCTACTGCTAGCAAGTCGGGCATTAAAGGTGTAGGTATAGGTTTATCATTATCTGCCGATCTTGCCCAGCTTCTGCATGGCTCATTGTCTGTAACAAGCACTCCAGGCAAAGGCTCTGTGTTTACGTTAATATGCCCACTACACATAGCGCAGCAAGCTACCATTACTCAGGTGAATGAGTCTGCATTCACACTAATGCTGGTAGAAGACGATAAAGACATTTTGGAGTTCAACACTGGTATCATGACTGCTGAAGGCTATAATGTAATAGCTGCTACCAACGGCACAGATGCCGCAAACATACTTGCCAACACTCTGCCAGACCTCATAATCACAGATCTGATGATGCCTGGCAAAGATGGCAATGAATTGCTGAAAGACATTAGAAACAACACACAAACTGCACATATACCCGTCATTATTTTGAGTGCAAAGTCTGGCGCTCAGTCGAGAGTAGATGGCACTACCGATGGCGCACAGGCCTACCTGTCTAAGCCATATAGCCCTGCCGAACTTGTAGCGCTGGTGAAAAATCAGCTTTCCATCGTAACGCACTACAGAGAACGTTATCAGAACATGGTGGCTGACACACAGCAAAATGTGGATGATAGAATTTTGGGCACAGACCCATTCACTCAAAGGTGTTATACTATTATACAGGAACAACTGGACGACCCTCAATTATCGGTAGAAAAGCTGGCAGAGCTCATGAACATCAACCGAAGCCACTTTCAGCGCAAGATAAAAACACTGACAGGCTACTCGCCTTCGGAACTGATAAGGAAAATAAGACTGGAAAAAGCACTGGAAATACTACTGAGCAAACAAAGTAATATTACCGAAACAGCATACGCCACAGGCTTTACTTCACAGTCTTACTTCACTAAGTGCTTTACAGAATATTTCGGGTATCCACCTAGCCAGGCGGGCACAGATGCAGCTATCAATAAAACCACCTAATCTGCAAAGAGTATGGTCTATGTCTATTTTGCTTTTACTGATAGCTTATCGGAGGGTACATTGAAGTCACACCAGCAGCTATTACCCCACCATCTGAAAAACAAACTGAACAACATAACGCATAACGAAAGCCGAGTTAGAAGCCTTGTAGGTATAATGATAGCTAGCAAACTGCTCACCGACCTACAAACTGGCATTGACCTACAGCAACTATGCTACCACAGCAATGGCAAACCACTATTACCAAATGGCTATAGTATAAGTATAGCCCATTCGGGCAATATGGTACTAGGTGCCTGCTGTGCTACAGGAAATGTGGGGGTAGATGTAGAGACACTGGAAAACAGGAACAACCTGGACTATGAAAATTACCTGACACCGGCTGAAATAACCACTTTGCGTGTAGCTCATGACCCTAACTTAGTTTTCAAACAAATGTGGGTGCGCAAAGAGGCTGTATTGAAAGCAGATGGCATAGGACTACTGCATCCGCTAAACGAACTTGATGTAACCCTCAACACTGCTCAGCTATTCAACACTACATACTACCTGCATAATGTAGAAATAGCAATGGGTTATGTGGCAGCACTGGCCACTACTCAGCCACATTGTGCAGTGATGGTGAAAGAAGTATCATTTTAGAACTGTAGCATGTTACAATTCTCGCCATTATTTGCCACTGACAATACACATACTATCTTTGCCGCCACATGGGACACAAAAAACTAATAAAATTTCAGGCAATAGAAACCTACAGAAATGTACTGCAACACCCTGAAAACATGGCGGGCAACTGGCACCAGTTCTTTGGCAACACTAATCCAGTGACATTGGAACTGGCTTGTGGCAAGGGCGAATATAGTGTAGGGCTGGGCAGACAACATACCAACCGCAACTTTATAGGTGTGGACATAAAGGGCAACCGCATATATACGGGCGCCAAAACCGCACTACAAGAAGGGCTGAACAATGTTGCATTTCTGCGTACACACATAGGGCAAATAACCAACTACTTTACCCAAAACGAAGTGGAAGAAATATGGATTATTTTCCCAGATCCGTTTCTGAAAAAAGAATCGAACAGACTCACCCACCCTCGCTACTTGCACCTATACCAGCAAATGCTGAAACCCGGAGCAACTATAAACCTAAAAACAGACTCTAAAGAACTGTATGACTTTACGCTGGAAACTATAGCCGAACAAAACTGTCCTGTACACCAAAATATAGCCGACATCTATGGCAAAAATTTGGCTACCGGACCACTGGCAATACAGACCTTCTACGAAAAAATGCACCTTGCCGATGGCAGAACTATCTACTTTATTTCCTTTTCGCTGCCTGAAGATGGTGTAAAACTGACAGGTAGATTCAACAAGGAGAACATGACTGAGATAGCTGACGAAAATGATAATGAGGAATAAACCATGCAGGAAGGCAAAGACTACTATATAACACCAGAGGGGTTGCTGACATTTACCGCACACTACCTGCTACAAAGGGGGTACTGTTGTGGCAATGGCTGCCTCAATTGTCCGTACCACTACGAGAACGTACCTGAGCCCAAACGCTCCATGCTGCAACAAAAAAGAAACAACAATGGCAACAACCCACCAGGAAAAAGATAGCCTGTACAATGCCATATACGAGCTGGTGCGCTGCATACCTGCTGGGCGTGTGAGCAACTATGGTGCAATAGCCAAGGCGATTGGCACAGCATCGGGTGCACGGGTGGTGGGCTACGCCATGAACCTCTGTCACGGCATTACCCCTCCTGTACCTGCACACAGAGTAGTAAACAGACTGGGTATGCTAACTGGCAAACATCACTTTGCCACACCCACACTAATGCAAGAACTACTGGAACTGGAAGGCATAAAAATAGAAAACGATATTATACTCAACTTCGACAAAGTGTTTTGGGACCCGATAAAGGAACTAGAAATGTAACTACTAATACACAGTACTTTAACTAAATACCAAAGCCGCCCCTGTATAACAGAGGCGGCTTTTAGTTTATCATTTCTATAGTGTGTGCTGCTTATCGCTTCAGAACGATGTGGAATACTTTAGAACCAGATGTACCATTCACACGCAGCATATAGGTACCATCAGCCAAGTTGTTGCCCAGTACTATACGCTCATTGATGCTACCATTTTTTACTACTACTTTGTTGGTGTATACTGTTTGTCCTAGGACATTGGTAATAGTAATGTTTATTTGCTCGCCTACTGTATAGCCAGCCGCACCATTTAGCCTTATTTCGCCAGAAGTAGGGTTAGGTACTACAGAGAGATTGTTGTACGCTGCAGCATCTATTACACCATTAGCAACTACATTCATTATCACTGTATTGAAACCTTCTCTTCCGCATACGCCACTTCCTTTCACCATACAGCTAACAGAGTCTTTGTTGTTGAGGTTGCTTGTGGTGAATGTTGCATTAGTTGCACCAGCTACTACCACATTATTTACAGCCCACTTGTAAGTAGGTGTGCTACCCGCAGCACCCACAAATGCAGTAAATGTAACCGGCTGACCCGCAGCAATATTAAGACCAGGAACTGCACCAATGTTAACTATAGGCAAGTAACTTTCGTCTACCTGCATGGCTATCACATTGCTATATACCACATCGGCAGTACGGCATGGCGCATTGCTGGTCAACGATAGCACTACGGCATCATCATCGGCTGGAGTAAAGCTATAAGTAGTACCTGTAGCAGCTATTGCAGAATTTCTCCACCAAGTAAGTGTAGGCATTGTACCACCATTTTCAGTAGTTACTGATAGGATCACGGGCGTACCTTCGCATAATGTATCATTGGGCGATGCAGTGATAGATGCATAAGGCAATACGTTGGGTAATACATCTATTATCATAGATGTTGTAGCGGTAGCTGTTGTTACGCAAGCTACATCGCTGGTAAGCACTACGGCTACAGAATCTGCATCAGCAGGAGTATAACTGTATGCAGATGCTGTAACACCGGCAGAAGTACCATTGACATACCATTCATACATAGGAGCTGTACCCCCATTTACTACTGCTGTAGTATAGGTAACAGTAGTACCAGCGCATATTTCGGCGGTTGTGGCTGTTGCCATAGATATAGAAGGTGTAACCAAAGGAGTAACAACAACTGCCGCACTGGCAGCCATATTGCTGACGCAAGAGGTAGCAGCATCTGTAGCCATTACTGTATAAATACCAGCCATAGTTTTTAAACCAAAATCGAGAGGTGAACCTGTGCCAGATATGGCAGTACCTATAGCTGTAGCTCCATTATACAATTGATAATTTACTGTTGTAGAAGAACCACCTAAACCTATAGTAACACCCACACCACCAGCGCAATAGCTACCACCACCTGTTACGGAGTATATAGTGGGCAATGTGTAGATACCTATATTGGCACTACCTGCCATATTGTTTACACAACCAGTAGTAGCATTGATGGCAGTAACACCATAAGTACCAGCAGTAGTATAGCTACCAAAAGAAACTGCCGCTCCTGTACCAGCTACTGGCGCACCTGTAGCAGTTGTGCCAACATACAACTGGTAGTTTACACCGGCTTGAGAGTTGTCTATGTTCACTACTACACCAGCACCACCAGCGCAATAATTGCCACCGCCTGTAACATTGTATACTACAGGCAATGGATTGATAACAACATTGGCACTACCTGTCATTGTTTGTACACAACCTGTAGTAGCATTTTGCGCTAGTACACTGTAAGTACCTGCACCCGTTATAGCACCAAATGTAAGCACACCGTCAGTACCACTCACTGGTGAACCTACCGATACTGTACCTGCCATCAACTGATAGTTGATACCAGCATTACCATTGTCCAGACCTATAGCTACACCAGTACCGCCTATACAATATTCGCCACCACCTGTCACTGTATGCACGGTGGGCAATGGATTAATACCTACATTAACCGTAGATGTCATACCATTTACACAAGTAGTAGTTACATCTGTAGCATGTACACTGTAAGTACCCACTGTTGTTTTGCTACCAAAATCTATAGCTGCACCTGTACCATTTACTACTGCACCTACTGCAGTACTACCTTCGTACAACTGATAAGCTACACCTGACTGAGAACCACTTAAACCTACAATACTACCTGCACCACCTGAGCAGTAGTTGCCACCACCTGTGACAGTATAAGCTACAGGTAAAGGATGAACAAAAACGTTAGCGGTGCTTGCCATAGCTTGTGTACAAGCAGTTACATTATCAGTAGCCAATACAGAGTATGTACCCTGAGCAGTAATCATACCAAAGGTGATAGCGGCACCCGTACCAGCTACTGATGTACCTACAGGTGTAACACCATCGTACAACTGATAAGAAACACCTGCCTGTGAGTTATCTAAACCTACTGCCATACCTGCACCACCGGGGCAATAACCACCACCACCAGTAACATTATATACAGTAGGCAAAGGCTGTATAGTAACAGTAAAGTTGCGAATGGCTGAGCCACACTCATTAGCAGCAGTTACGGTAACTGTGGTAACACCTACGCTGAATGTAGTGCCGCTACCTGTGCCATTGCCACTACTAGTAGTAGCACCTGCAAACGCATAGCTGATAGCTGGTGCTGGTCTGCCTGTATCTGTGATAGCATATGTAACCGTTGCTTCGCAACCTATACGTGTAATATCAGAAGGACTAGAAGTGATATCGGGAGTAGTACACTGAAGGTCTACAAAAAATCTGTCGGTAAGACAAGTTCCTGTAGTATTGTCCTTCACTTCTATCACTGTATCGTTGGCTGGAGTAAAAGTTACGGTACGAGTAGTAGCACCTGGAGCCCAATTGTAATTACCATTCCAAGATGCAGATAAATCAATGCTGTTGCCATGCAGTATTTCTACTGTATCACGAACCTGAACATCCTTCATGATGGTGAACTGATCGCCTACAGTACTGTTTCTGCGTATGAATTTTGCATCCAGACGGTTGTCTTTAATATCCAGAAAGAACATACCACCATCATCAATAGAAAATGGCAAAGCATCGTGTGGATAACCAGCCTGTACACCACCATCAGCGCCAGATGAACCAGCTACTACATATACAGTACCATGGTTGTATTTGCCAGATTTTGTGATGTAAGGACAAGAGTTGGTTGTACCATCATATTTTGCGCTAGAGTTGCTGGCTGTGTGAGCAGCTACGTTAAATGAAGCTTCAGTACCATAATAATCTTTAAGCAGGTAAGAACGCTCATAGTCGTGGCTATGACCACACATGATCACATCTACACCATAACGCTCTAGTATTCTGATGAAATTGGTACGTATGTTTATCAATTCACCTTCGGTATCAGAGTTATGACTACCCTTAGTAAAAGGAGGATGATGCCAGTAAGCAACAGTCCATTTTTTGGTGTTAGCAGCAAGGTCAGCTTTTATCCAGTTTACCTGTGCACCTAGTGTATCATACATGCGTGTAGTACCAGCATTTTCAGTACCATAAGAGTCCAATGACAATACATGCACATCACCTACATTGTAAGAGTAATAGGCCTCAGTACCCGATGCCAAACCGCCACACTGACCAGCCGATGGCAGCGTGAACATGTCGTAATAAGGCATGTTCTTATCATTCTGTGCAGTACCACTGAAATAGTAATCATGATTGCCTGGGGCAGGGAACAAGAAGTGATTTTTTAGAATAGTGCTACTATAAGCATTATAAAAACCATTTTGAAACTCAGCATCTGTACCACTATTGTAAGCGTTATCTCCCAGCAACAATAATGCATCGGCATTGGGCAAACCGATAGTATTAAGATAGTTGCGGTAAGCGGTTAATGTACTAGTTTGAAAACCATTATCGTTTCTCCCGCAGTCGCCAAATGCTGCCAATGTAACACGTCTGGTAGAGGTGTCTGAAGGCGCTGTAATGAAGAAGTTAGTGCTGTCGCCCTGTATGAGATCTGTAGGTGAACCAATACGATAATAGTATTTAGTATCAGGTGTTAGCCCCGTTACACGTAGTTCATGATTAGTTACAGTTGTAGGGCTATTCACTACTATAGGATAAGTACCCAACACCGTTCCTACTTCCAGTTTTGAAGAAACTGCTACGTTAGTTCTCCAACGTACTGAGGTAGCAGTTTGGGTACCCATTTGCAGGTACGGACCACGCACCAATGCAGGAACAACATGCAGTACATACTCAGCTTGCATATTAAAGGTCATATCAGAGCTAGTAGGGTCTTGCTGGTGTATTTCCACAGCAATTACATTGTTACCGTTTGCAAATGCAGAAATAGGTATAGAACGCACAACAGCGGTTGTTTCAGCAGCACCGCCTATTGCCGGGCTATTGGCGAGTATATTGAAGTTTATGGTACCTGTTGGCATATTTTCTCTCCATACTTCTACACCATTTACATATACCACAGCACCATCATCTCTGTACATTCTAAGACGTATAGAATCATACAACGAAACGTTTGCGATATTTAGCGTTTTACGGAAGTAGGTAGTGATGTATTTAGGACCACAACTACCGGGAGCACCCAGTGTACCACAGCCAGCATTTACAAAAGTATTGATCCAAGAATCGGTGTAACCAAAATAACCTGTACCGGTTGCCCAAGCTGCATCATTGTAAGCAGAGGCACTCCAAGCAGTACCCTGATTGCTACCATTGTCTAGAAACTTCCAAGATGAACCATAAGGAAAGGCAGTAGTAGTGAGTACACCCAGCGCCTGCATATTGAAGGTAAGGTCAGAGCTGTTTTGGTCGCGCTGATGCACTTCTACAGCTATCACATTGTTACCGTTCACAAAAGCTGACATAGGTATGGTTGCAGTAAATGGAGTATTTTCATTGGCACCATCTACAGTAGTGGCCGAATTGGTAGTATAGGTAATGGTTCCTGTTGGCATGTTATCGCGCCACACTTCTACACCATTTACATACACAACTATACCATCATCACGCCATGCATTCAGCCTTATGCCAGAGTATGCATTTACATCAGTAATGTTTATTGTCTTTCTGAAGTAAGTGGTAATATACTTGGTAGGACATCCTGCACCACATGGCTGCGATGCACACCCACGCACGCACTGAGTGATCCATGAGTCTTGATATCCGAAGACACCAGCAGCCTGTGTCCAAGCAGCGTCATTAAACGCTGAAGCACGCCAAGCTGTGCCCTGATCTGTACCGTTATCCAGATAACGCCATGTAGATGCGTAATCGAAGATAGTGACCGTCTGTGCGTGTGCGGCTATACCACACAGCAACTGCCCAATCAATACTAATACAAGTAAAAAACGTTTTTTCATACTCTCTTTTTTAATTAAGCAACGAAAGTAGAAGTGCTGTATTACCTCATCGTTACGATAAAGTATCGCTCAGGTTATCGCAGCATTACCATTACATGCTTTTATCTTCACTTTGTGATATTCCATTTAAGTTCGCAGAAATACAGGAAAATGAGTGTGCGGAACAGGCTAGTGAAATCAGCCATACCATTGTTATTGATATCTATTTTTTGTTGTTTGTCCTTTACAGATAGCAATACACCTCCTACGGCTACTGCTCGTTACTACGACAAACAAACCGACTTGTTACTGGCATCGCTACGCAAGTTTAAGACCGCAGCTGCACGGCACAAACTAAAAGACTCGCTACTACCCTACTTTTTCGCCAGCCGCACGGCCTACAAAAAAATAGAACTGTTTGTAGATGCGTTTTTGCCTCAAAAAGCCCGAGCTATAAACGGACCAGACTTGCTGAAAATAGATGAAGAAAACCCATCGGACTCTGTTTTTCAGCATGGGTTTCAGGTAATAGAGGCATTATTATACGAAGACAAAATAAACACCGTAGAACTTAAAGAAGAGATAAACCTACTGATACAAAACATATCGCTTATCCGTAAAGATCCTGAGCGTGTATACTACTTCGCTGACCATCGTATATGGCATGCTATGCGCCTTGGGGTCTACCGAATTATATCTATGGGTATTACAGGCTTTGATGTACCAATTTCGTATCATGCCCTGCCCGAAACCAAGGCAGTACTTAGCAGCGTACAGCAAATAACCCACTATTATAAGGGAATAATACCCACTGCTGAACTTAAAATAGGCGACAGTCTTTATACTGTAGCACAGAAATACCTTACAATTCATACCGATTTCAATACCTTCGACCGACTCACCTTTATTCGCCAATTCATCAATCCTATATCATCATGGCTCACCACTTGTAGTGTTCGGTATGGCTTCATTAACCCAAATGGCATATATCCGCTCAATCCGCTTGCCAGCAATCTATTTGCTGCGGATGTAATGAATTTAGATTTCTTCTCACCCAATGCCGATTACCGTATCACTGCAGAACGGATAGCACTGGGCAAACAACTGTTTTACGACCCCATACTATCTGGCGATGGTAGCCGTAGCTGTGCCACCTGCCACAAACCCGAACTAGCATTCACTGATGGATTGCCCAAGGCAAAGGGCCTACATAACGAACCACTCCTGCGCAACACTCCCACCCTATGGAACGTGGCATACCAAACGGCTCAGTTCTACGACTCCCGCACCAAAGTGCTGGAAAACCAACTAAGTGCAGTTGTGCATAACATAGATGAAATGAACGGATCGCTGAAGGACTGTATTCCTCGTTTGGCGGCACACCCTGCCTACAGCAAGCTGTTTGCAGCCGCCTACCCTACGCATGGCACCACTGTAACTGAATATCATATTGCCAATGCTATTTCTAGCTACATGCGCACACTGATTAGCCTCAACTCGCGTTTCGACCAATATATGCGAATGCAAACTGAGGACTATACACAGTCTGAAAAGAATGGATTTAATCTGTTTATGGGCAAGGCCAAGTGTGGTACCTGCCACTATGCACCAGTGTTCAATGGGTTGATACCTCCTCTATACGAAGAAACAGAATCGGAAACCCTTGCCGTGCCTGCTACCAGCGATGCAACATCTACACTAGATGCCGATGAAGGTAGGTATGACTTCACCCGCCAGCCTTACCACCGCTATTCGTTCAAGACACCTACGGTGCGCAATTCTGCCCTCACTGCACCCTATATGCACAATGGTGTATTGGCTACCCTGGCCGATGTGGTAGACTTCTACAACGACGGAGGAGGGTATGGGCGGGGCATTTCGCTACCCACCCAAACCCTCCCCACCGACAAACTGAACCTATCTGCTCAGGAAAAACAAGACATCATTACGTTCTTGCATAGCCTCACAGATACGGTTTACAACAACCCTAAAACTTATTAATCTACCCTACAGCCCAAACCTCACTACCCCAAACACGTTTCTGCCTGCACCATTTATACCACTGGCAAACACCCGGTACTGAGTGTCCATTACATTGTCTACACCAGCCAGTACAGTTATGTTTTTGTGCAGCTTGTAGCGCATACGCACATTGCCTGTTATCCATGCCGGCATACCATCTGGGGTGGCATATTGCGGGTTGTCTTCTCCAATGAGGTTGTAGTCGCTGAGCTTTTTGGCACCATGCCCGTTTACTATCACATCTACCCCCAGTTTATTGCGGGTATATGCTAGTTGCATACGCAATACAAGTGGTGGTATATGGTCGAGTGGCATGGCTACACTGTCGGTTTTTATTCTACCATAGGTATAGGTCACAACTGCAGTAAGCATGAGGTGGGTATGCAGCATAGCACGCACATTACTGGTAGCACCATATATGTATGCCTGCTGCTGGTTTTGGTTGGCCACCACGCGACTCATAGTGCCGTTATATAGCACTGAGTCTTGCCCATTGTACTTGTAGGGTGTGGTCACTATGGCATCTGCAAAGGCGGTGTAATACACTACTGTTTCCCACCACACTTTGTTTGCCATTACCTTAGTAAGCCCAAGCTCACCACTTATGGTTTTTTCGGGTTTAAGGTCCGGATTAGGCACTATGAGCCTACCTGGCACAGATTCGAACACCTTTGCCAAATCATCTACATTGGGCACCCGATAACCCGTAGCCACCATGCCCGTCAGTTTGGTGCGCCTGTTGGGGTTGTATACAAGTCCCACGCTGCCCGAGTACACAAAATTGACCTGACGCACACTGGTAAATGGCAAGCTAAAAAATGACGTATCCTTAAATGAAGACTCTAGCGAAGATACACCTAACCTCAGTCCGTCATTGAGCACCAGTTTGTCATTTATCTGCCATGTGTGGGACCCATACGCTGCAGTATTCATCATACTATTTTCTCCATCAGGATAACGGGTATCCAATGGGGTACGCGCGCCCGTCACTATGTTTTCTCTTTCAGCTGTCGATGTCAGCCAGTTGCTTTGCTGCTCCACACCCAGCCTCAGGGTGTGGCTGCCAGTGGTGCGCTGCATGTCCAGATTCAAGCCAAAGACTCCCACCCTTTCGGTGCGATGAGCCAATTGGTTGCTACCAAAGTTTCGATTGTGACGGCTCTCTATGATGTCCTGATAGCTTACCAATACCTGCCGGTGCTGAAAAAATGCATTCTTTTCATCCCTTGTAATAGTATAGGATGCCATAGCGCGCTGCTGTGGCCCATAATACCACTGCGCCGACCGCAAGCCTCCACCAGGGGCTGGGTCGGTAAGGCGGTCGTAACGGGGAATGTTGGTAGATGTGCTGAACTGGAGGTTCAGTACATGCAACACATACTCATTTTGCCTGAAGGCAAATTTCTGCAATAGATCGTACTGCGAGTAACCGCTTTGTACCTGACGGTATTTATCGCTATTAGTTACTAGCGTATCTCTTCCATCTATACGAGTTGCATATTTTGGGCGCACTCCATAAGCCGTATCATAAAACGGATTTTGCGCAGCACCACCTCTCAGGTCGCCAAACGATGACCATGTGAACGATGTAAGCGATGCCAAGCGCTTGCCGCCCAACCCTACATCGGCATGGCCGGTTACTTCATTGTTTACACTGCCATAGCGCATATAGGCATTGGCGGTGGTGTGCAGTTGCTCACTATCTGTCGCAAATTTTGGTTGCTTGGTATAGAAGTGTATGACCCCACCCAGCGCATCGCTCCCGTACATGGTAGATGATGGACCGAACAATACCTCTGCCCTATCCAGCATAGCATTGTCAATGGTTATCACGTTTTGCAGATGCCCGCCTCTATATATGAGGTTATTCATCCGCACACCATCCACCACCATCAATATTTTGTTAGCCTCAAATCCCCGCAACACTGGGCTACCTCCCCCCATCTGGCTTTTCTGCACAAATATTCCTGCTGTGTTTGCCAGCAAGTCGGCGGTGGTTTGTGCCTGTGCATTGGCTATTTGTTTGCTGTTGAGTACCATCATTTGTTGTGCCACCAGTTTCCTGGTTTCCGGCACTTTGTTGGCAGCCACCACTACTTCATCCATTGTAGCAGTAAGGCTGTCTGGTGTACTCACCTCCTGACCCATAGCCGGTAGTGCATACGCCATCAGCAGTGCCCAAAGGGCACGTAGCATATATCTCATTTATAGTATCTCTGTGTTTTAAACAAGGTTTTACAACCGTCACCACAGTAGCTTTTGTAAAGTCTATCAGTAGCAACATTTCCATTTATTGATGTAATAAGACGAATAGATGTAAACACAAAATACCACACGCCCCTGCAGCCGCCATAAGGCAGCATGCAGACACGCTGCAGCAGTTACATCATCATCTACACTCCTCTACACCACCCATGGCGGGGGAGCACCTACATCTGGATATCTTGAAAGAAAAGAACATTTTTCTACTGAAACTACCTTTTTTCGCACTGCCTGCCAACCAGAAGGTACTACATACACAACTGGGAGTTCGTACACCACATCCATTAGTTGAGCAGCTACTCTAGGCATTTGTCCGTCTGGGTCTTTGTCGCCCATCACCTTGCCTTTATTGGCTATGGCACGTTCTTCTTTTTTGTCGCGCACCACTGTGAGCAGCACTTCATCAATACCCACACTGCGTTTGCTGCATATATCATACATCTTGCCATCTAGCAGCAGCTCATCCTTGCCCACCTTATGACTATTGTATGCACTCACCGATAACCGCAGCACAGCCGTAGGTCTGTTTCGGCGGTGTATGGTGCGGTGCATTTCACTATGCGCACACATGCGCTGCACCTCATAGCACAGCAGCCAACCACCCGCCTGCAACAGCAGCAGCACCCACAACAGTAAGTATCCGGCTTTTTTTAAGTACATATTACACCACCCAATCTGAAAGGTAATAATATTTCATTATCATACCACATACATACAGCATTTCGTTGTTGCAGTTGGGTTACCAGCCGCCGTTCTCCCATCATCGTCGGTTGCGTCGCAGCTCTTGTACGTTCGGGGCTGTGAGGGGCTTTGCTCCCGTATATACAAGTACCCACAGCTATATATCTACTTTTCCTGCACAATCCACTACTTTTGCCTTAACACTTACTTCGCCCACATGCAAACCTACAAGATATCCCAAACCTATGCCGACAAAGTACTAAGGCGAACAGGGGTACTACTACCAGTCCTCATTGCT
>CAZRPA010000043.1:0-26573 GCA_964601855.1 uncultured Flavipsychrobacter sp.
GTTTAGCAAACTAGTGGATTCGGCCTCTCTCCCACCTCACCTGTAACGGCCTATTTATTATAGCCTTATTGCTAAGGGACTGCAAAGATAATGTAAAAGTGCAAATAGGCAAGTAATTTTATAAATGATTTATTTTCGCAAGTGTACTCGTTTCCTAGATGCTCGCCATCTGCACCTTTTGCTGTATCTCCATCAGGTTCTCCTTATACTCTGGGTCGGTCTCCATCAGGTTTTCTACAGTTTGGCATGAGTGTATAACTGTAGTATGGTCAAACCCACCAAAGTGGTCGCCTATGGTTTTGAGCGATTGTTTGGTGAATTTTTTGGCAAAGTACATCGTTATCTGTCGCGCTAGCACTACCTCACGTTTGCGGGTTTTGGTCAGCAGTCTTTCGTAGGCTACATGATAATAGTCGCATACCATTTTCTGTATGTTTTCTATTGTCATTTCGCGTGCGGCAGTCTTCACAAAGTTTTTCATCACACGTTTTGCCAAGTCTAGGTCTATCTCTTTTTTGTTGAGGGTAGCCTGTGCAAACAGTGCTATCAAAGCACCTTCCAGCTCACGTACGTTGCTCTGTATGTTGTATGCCACATAGCGCACTACTTCGTCGGGTATTTCCAGCCCTTCCTGTCTCATCTTCACACGTAGTATTGCCTGACGTGTTTCGAAGTCGGGTGCTTGTATATCGGCATTGAGCCCCCAACGGAAGCGGCTAAGCAAGCGTTCCTGCATGCCCTCCAGGTCGCGCGGTGCGGTATCGCTGGTTAGTATTATCTGCTTGCCGTTTTGGTGCAAGTGATTGAAGATGGCAAAAAACACATCTTGCGACTTCACCGCAGAAACAAACAGGTGTATGTCATCCATTATCAGCACATCTATCAACTGGTAGAAGTGAATGAAATCATTTACTTCATTGTTTTTAGAGTGGTCTATAAACTGATTGATGAATTTTTCGGCACTTACATACAACACAGACTTATTGGGGTGCATACGGCGCACCTCATTGCCTATAGCTTGTACCAGATGGGTTTTACCCCAACCCACACCACCATATACCACCAGCGGATTGAAGGAGGTAGTACCTGGCTTTTGCGCTACATGCATACCTGCTGAGCGGGCTACACGGTTGCAGTCGCCCTCTACATAGTTATCAAATATATAATTACTATTCAGCTGTGGGTCTATCTGCATACGCTTCAGACCTGGTATGGCATAGGGTGTTTTTATGCTATGTGGGTCGTCCCACTTCAGGGGCATATCCACATAGTTGCTGTCCTTGCCGGGCTTGCCATGAGTGCTGCCGGGCATGTTTACAGATGCTGGCTTGCGAGAGTTACTCTCCATCATGATGCGATACTCCAGCCTGCCTTCCTTACCTAATACACGCTTAATAGTTTTGCCTAGTAGTTCTACATAATGCTCTTCTAGCCACTCGTAAAAGAACTGGCTGGGTACTTGTAGTGTGAGTACACTATCCACAAGGCTTACAGCTTTTACAGGCTCAAACCATGTTTGGTAAGACCTGAAACTGAGATTGTCTTTGATAATCACAAGACACTTTTCCCAAAGCTGTTCGGCTTCGGTAAGAAGGTTATTGTTGATAGTATTGTAAAATTGATTATCCATATTGTGCTGAAACAACATTCCCTTTTTGAAACTGGTTATTTTTCTTTGGCAGAACAGAGGACAAAAGAGCCTGCGAAAATAGACTTTCGCAAAAAAATGTTTGTAATCGATCCTACCTTAAAGTTATTGATTTTTTTCGTGATACCTCTACTCTTTTCTACAGATTAAAGCTACTACCTGCATTGCTGATACATTTCCTAATCATTGGAACGAAATTCCTAACAAATTGTTGAAAAAAAAAATCGTTATCCACTTGTTTGTTTAATAAAACTTACAGAATGGGGATTGGGGTTATGGTTGAATTTTCCTCATTTTTTAACAACTTTTTTTCAATACTATTTACTCCCCGCAACTAACCCTACTAAATACACTAAAACTACAACTACAATACGCTGAAACACAATACAGTAGCGGACTACAGCAAATTCAACATGACAAATACTTCTCTGTTCTTATCACTAATTTACTACAAATCCTAATTATTTTCTTAGAAAAAATTAACCCCTAAAATGAGGGGGTATGTTTATCTTAAATCAATCAAAAATATAGTTGATGCCGCTAGTTATACACACTGCAATAGACGAGTGGGTATTGTGCATAAAATAGCTTATGAAGCCCTACAAAAGGAGGCTATAATGAGGTAAAATGTACGTATTGTTGCAGAAGAATATGCGCTACCTGTGGATACACATAAAAACCATACTGAGCACCTGCAATGGCAGCGTGCCGCTAGCTCATTACCTCAAAAACTACTGCAAACAACACCCCAAGCTGGGTAGCCGCGACCGCAAAATGCTGAGCACTATACTTTACAGCTGGTACCGGTGCGAAAAAGGCATCTATTACAATACTTATGACGACCATACCAATGATTATATACTGGAAAACAAAGTAAAATACTGCCTTATACTGTGCGATGCACTCACTCCGCAGTACGACAAACTGTTTGCAGACATACCATCATTACCCTTTGAGCTGAATTTTGAGCTGGATAAAGTAACCAGCAACACACCCACACTCTCTGAGGGCATAATGCGCGCAGAGTGGCTGGGCACAATGCTGTGTCAGCCAAAACTGTTTATAAGAGTAAGAAAAAACAAAAAACAACTAGAGGCACTACTTACCACCCACAACCTACCCTACGAAACCATAACTGACAACTGCATAGCACTACCCAATGGCGCCGCTATAGATGCGCTATTACCTGCAGAATGGTATGTGGTGCAAGATGCATCGTCGCAGGCTACTGGTATATATTTTCAGCCAAAACAAGGCGAACACTGGTACGACTGCTGTGCAGGTGCTGGCGGCAAGTCTTTACTACTTATGGATAGAGGTGTGAAGATACACCTCACCGTCAGCGACAGGCGCGCCAGTATACTGAGCAATCTTAAAGAACGATTCAAAACCTACGGACTTACTCCACCCACAGCCATAGTTACAGATGTGGCTGACGCCGCAGCAATAGCTGCCCGCACTGGCAAAGAACTGTATGACCACATAATATGCGATGCCCCCTGTAGTGGCAGTGGCACCTGGGCTCGCACCCCCGAGCAATTGTACTTTTGGCAACCAGATAAAGTACATGAGTTTGCCGCTTTGCAGCTAACTATAGCCACTAATGCCAGCAAGCTGCTGCGGCCCGGCGGTAGGCTCATATACATCACCTGCTCTGTGTATGAGACAGAAAATGAAGATGTGGTAAATGCACTGATAGCCGCCACTGGCATGCGTGTGCTGACGCAAAGCCTTATTAATGGCACCGCCCTCAAGGCAGATAGTATGTATGTGGCAGTACTACAAAAGAACAGTACATTTGAATAGCACAAACAAACTTACCCCAATGCTACTAACCATGCACCATATAGTACCCGATTATCTGCAACAAAGCCTTAAAAGGCCAGTGTCTGCAATATGGGGCGCTAATGTGAGCATACAGCAAGGCGAGCTGGTAAGCGTGCAGGCACCATCAGGTGCGGGTAAAACCACTTTTGTGCAGCTACTATATGGCTTGCGCAAAGACTACTCTGGCACTGCCCAGTGGGATGACCTGGCTGCCAACACCACCGATGCTGAAGCACTGGCAGCACTGAGAACCAACCATTTAAGTATAGTGTTTCAAGACCTCCGTTTGTTTGGCGAACTAACTGCTATGGAGAACATAGAAATAAAACGATGCCAAACTAACACCACAAGCACTGCCACTGTCCACGAATACCTGCACAGGCTGGGCATGAGCCACAAAACAGATGCACGGGCCGATACGCTATCCTATGGCGAAAGGCAGCGAATAGCTATCATTAGGGCATTGACGCAACCCTTCAACTGGCTGCTGCTAGATGAGCCATTTAGCCACCTCGACAATAATAATCGCCAAAAAGCTATAGAACTGATAGGGGAAACAGTGCATGCCCGCAAGGCAGGCATGATACTTGCCGACCTCAACGCCAACACCTACTTTGCTTACACCCAAACACTAATAATGTGAGCAACCAAACACAACATAAGCTACTACGAAAGTTACTCCTACAATCTGGTAGCAAGCTACGCCTCACCATAGCTATAGGCACACTTGTAGCTGGCACTACCTTACTGCTAATAAGCGTGCTGGTATGGTGGAACTTTGGAGTGCTGCTGAGTGGCGATGCACAAAAGGGCAATGCCACCAAAAACTATGTAGTGATAGGCAAACTGGTGACCGACTACAACATGGCAAATGCTGCTGGCAACACCTTCACCTCACAAGAGATACAAGACCTGCACCAAGCACCACAGGTGCAAGATGTGGGTGAGGTGATACCAGCAAGGTTTGCAGTATATGCAGTAATAGGTGGCAGACTGGCAATGGCTACAGACCTACCATTAGAAAGTGTGCCCGACCGATTCTTGGACGAGGTGCCTGAAGACTGGACCTGGGAGCCCGGAAAGCGGCAACTGCCTGTTATACTTTCCTCACAGTTCTTAGATGTGTACAATTATGTGTTTGCGCCTAGCCAAGGGCTACCACAGTTGTCGCGCACATCAGTTAAGGCAGTAGGGCTCAAACTGCAAGTAGGTGGCGAGCAAGGCACTACCCTATCGGCACATGTGGCGGGCTTTTCAGAGTATCTGGGGTCTGTGCTGGCACCACCAGCATTTATAGCCTACGGCAACAAGACCTATGGACAAGGTGCCGCCAGCGAACAACCCTCAAGACTAGTACTGAAAGTAGCCGACCCATCTGACACAAGATTTGCTACCTACCTAGAGCAGCATGGCTACACCGCCAATCCTCAAAACCTACGCTGGAGCAAGATGCGGGCTATTGTAGAGGTAGTGACCACCGCTACAGGGGTGCTGGCACTGCTACTGATGGGTATGAGCACACTAGTGTTTGTGTTGTTTATACAACTCAGCATCACCCGCGCACAGCAGTCGCTGGTGCTGCTGGGTCAGTTAGGCTATAGCCCGCGGCACATATACAGGTTTGTAGCCGGCAGATACATACCTCTTATAGTGGCTGCTATGCTGAGTGCTATGCTATTGTGTTGTAGTATGCAGCTCATTGCCGCTCAGGTAGCATTGCGCAGCCAGCTCTTACTGCCCTCTGTACCGGGCATACCCGTATGGGGTGCTTTGGGCATCAGTACAGCACTGCTGCTGCTGCTGATAAGCAGGTCTATCAAAAAAGCTATCAGACACTAACCCTATTTAAAACAACAATGCTACCTAGAGCGAGGTAGCATTGAGTAAAATGTTGCAAACACTATATGGTTGCCGGTATCGTTGATTACTTATTCAGCGCAGTTATAATATCAGGATGCATTGGGTTCATGCTAGGTTCGAAAACTGCTACCAGTTCACCCATTTCGTTAATCAGATACTTCTGAAAATTCCACTTCACATCGCTGTCTTTGTAGGCATTGTGTTTTTTCTCAGTTAGCCAGTGGTATATAGGTGCCATGTCGCCACCTTTCACAGATATTTTGGCAGCCATCGGGAAGGTAACACTGTATTGTTTTTGGCAGAAAGCTGCTATTTCAGAGTTGCTACCAGGCTCCTGTGCGCCAAAGTTATTGGCAGGAAAACCTATTATCACCAGTTTTCCTTGGTACTTCAGGTGCAACTTCTGTAGGTCTGCATACTGTGGCGTATTACCACACTGCGATGCAGTATTAACTATCATTATCTTTTTGCCTTTGTACTTTGCGAAGTCGATTGTTTTTCCATCTACCGCCTCTACCTTGAAATCATAAATACTCTTAGGCACTTCGTTTTTCGGTGCACTAAAGAAAAACAGAAGATTCAACATCATCATCAGTTGCATTGTCATATACATTAGTTTTAGTAGTGCGAATTTACGGGGTTTTAAACCCATGAAATAAAGATTTTTCTATAGGGGTATATACGACACCAAGTGAACGCAACAAGCTCACCACTCCCAAAACCAATAGGGTTTGGCAATGAGTGAATTAATGATTATTTTGCCAATATATATAAGGAATTCAAACACACGTACCCGCTACCGCTATAGCTCCTGAAACAATAGTAACTATAGTCAGGAAATTATGGGCACTACGTTTTACTTTTGAGCATTACATACTATATGGCAAAGCAAAAACAACCTAACAAAACACCACAACCCAAGCCGCAACCAGCCGCTGCCCCTAGGCAAGCTACTGCTACTAGCATACCATCACCAGCTACATCTGATGCTCCGTCACTCAAATGGCTGATGATAATACTCGCTGCTGTGGTGTTACTCGTCAATATTCGCACTATAGGTTACGACTATACGCTCGACGATCCTTTTTTCACAAAAGACAACCCAAACGTAAGTAAGGGGTTATCGGCAGTGAAGGAATTCTTCACACATGCTGCCTACTATGGTGTATTCAAAAACCACGATGCTTCTTACCGCCCTCTGATGCTTACCAGCTTTGCTGCTGAGAAAGACCTATTTGGCTTCAACCCACATACTGGGCACCTTATTAATCTCTTGTTGTTTGCGTTGGAGGTTGTGCTGTTGTTTCAGTTGCTACGACGGCTATTTAGTAGCATGTCGGTGTATATACCGTTTTTTATGACTATGCTCTTTGCCCTCCACCCCATACATACAGAGGTGATAGCCAGCATCAAGAGCCGAGACGAAATAATGGGATTACTGTTCTCAATCCTTACCCTCACCCAAACCCTGAAATATGCAGATACTGGCAAGATGAAACACATGCTACTTACAGGGCTGTTTTTTTTCTGTGCGCTCATGTCCAAGGAAACACCTATTGCACTGGTGCTTATAGCGCCTATGACGTTGTATTTTTTCAGAGAGCAGCCCTTGTCTGCCATCATCAGGGCTACAGTACCCTATGTAGCGGTGGCAGCGGTCTACATGGTAATGCGTGCAATGTTTATAGAGAGCGATGGCGAAAAAGTAGTGATACTAGTGAACAACAATGCCCTGATGGCTGCCACCAATTATGGCGAAAAACTAGCCACTTTGTTGTACATCCAACTCAAATATCTCCTACTGCTTGTATTGCCCCACCCACTGTCTTACGACTATTCGTATAGCCAAATACCCATTATCAGTTTTGCCAACCCCAAGGCACTGGCAGCACTAGCAGCTATAGTGGCCATGTTTGTGTATGCCCTGCGTGGCTTCAGCAAAAAAGATGTATTTGCCTATTGCATACTATTTTATGGCATGTCGGTTATTATTACCTCTAATCTGCTGGTAGATATAGGTGCTACTATGGCTGAGCGATTTATTTTCACCGGCTCTCTGGGTTTTTGTATGGCGGCGGTGCTTCTGATAGCACGTGCCATGAAGGCCGATACCAGAAGCATCAGCATGGCTACAGCAAAACCATTTTTGGGCGTAATGACGGTAGTATGTGCCCTCTATGCCGGCAAAACATTTGCCCGCAACGAGGCTTGGCGCGACAATCTGTCGCTATACCTTACCGGCATGGAAACCGCCCCCGATAGCTGGCGAGCTCAGTACCTGCTGGGTGTAGAGTACACCAAAATGATAAGCACCGAAGCCGATGTAGCTACTAAAAAAGAACTGTACTCAAAGGCCATAACTTGTTTTAACAGAAGCCTACAAATACTCCCCAACAATAGCGATGTATACCTGCTCAAAGGTTATGCCGAGGAGTTTGCTGGTAATATTGATTCTGCACAGGTATCTTACACCAACACTATTACCCTCGATAGCAGCAACACTCAGGCTCAGGTAAACCTAGGGGGAATATTGCTACGCAGCGGCAGGCTTGATGATGCCATAGTGGTACTGAACAAGGTGCTGGCAAGAGATCCCAATAACCTAGGCGCACTCACCAATACTGGTGCTGCCTATGGCAACAAAGGCATGTTCAAAGAGTCGATAACCTACTACGAAAAAGCCATACAACTACAACCCCAGCAGCAAGCCAATGTGTACATGAGCATGTGCAATGTATATCGCTATCTGGGCGACTCTGCCAATACTAAAAAATACAGAGCCCTGCTCAACCAAGCTTCTAGCGGACAGTAAGGATAAAAATAAATCAAACTTATCTACCCGTTCTTTTGCAATATGCTATTATCTAAAACTCAGTAACCTTATACAATGTCTCATCCAAAACAATATCCGCAATTCGACAGACGTATATTTTGGGACGTGAATTTCGATACGCTGGATTATGACGGCAAAGCAGGTTTTATCATTAAGCGTGTATTTGAGCGTGGAGATGTTCCTGACATTCGCATGTGCAGAAGGTACTACGGTGATGAAAAAATAAGACAAGTACTCACTGCTGCAAAATGGCTGTCCTTACAAACCATTTACCTTGCCTGTGCGGTATTAAATAACGAACTAACAGATTATAGATGCTACAATACAGCACTGTCGAACCCAGAACACTGGAGGTACTAAAAAGGTGTGAGACAACGCTAAAAATTGTAAGATACATGTACACCACCATCTATAAGCCACGAGTATAGCCCAAAGTACTTGCGAGCATTGCCTTGTACACCTATAGCAAACCTATTGTGCAGTATCAAAAAATCGTACCGCAGTGGAACTGTAAAACCCATATAACTCTTAGCCACCCTTTCGGTACGCCATAAAAAATCTTCGGGTCTACCACCATAATAATATTTACCGGTCACATACAGATTAGTGCCAAAGGTAAAGGAAGCACCCACCCCACCGGTAACAAAATGCCGGGGCAAAAAACGATACCTATACGATGCCACAGCATCAATCATCTTGTACCCATGTCTGAATCTCTGTGCACCTATGCGGTTATAGTCTTTTTCGCCAAATGGATACCGTCTATCAAAATCATAAATTTCAACAGTAGGTAATCCATTTTTCGGATTAGTATTCATAAACGGTATAGTATTCCACGCATTGTATGATAGCCCCACAATAAACTTATCTTGATAACTTCTTTCTACTCGTATCCCAAATTGATTGGTAAGTTGATACAAAGCGTCAAATACATTTTCATACCTTTTTCGCATGTGTTCTTTTGCTAAACCTACTATCCCGAAATCGGACATTGTGAAGGTGATCGTATTGCGGTAATTTTGGGTTGTCTTTGTGGTGTCGCCATGGGCAGACAGCAAGTAGGCTTGTATCAGTAAAAAACTGGTGAGGAAAAGTGAGCGCATAGTGTAGTTTATATTTTATTAGACAGTTAATAATCTCCAACTGGTTTGGCAAATAAACATATATTATTTTACACCTACAAAAAAAGGACCGACCCACATACATAGATCAGTCCTTTTTTCACTTTAATAATCTATAATTCTAGTTGGTCACCGGCAAGAAGGCGTAGTTTTTGCCATACTCCATCATCTGGCTGTAGAAGTTGTCAGGGTATTCTATTTTCACGTCTGTTATTTCGTCGCCGTTCATCACAGGCACCAGTTTGGGTTGTATAAATCCTCTGTAGGGCTTCATGCCCAGCTTCACAAAACGCTCCAGTATCTCCTTGTGCAGCACAGGGTCTACTTTCACACCATAGGTTTCCACCAGGTTTTTACCTGCCTTATAATCACCCTCCGATTTTATGCGTTGTATCTCTTTCAGCAGCTCACCAAACAGCACCCTCAATTTCTGGTAGTCGTTCACCTGCACATAAGTTTTGTTGTCTTTTTTTACCAGTGTCACCACGCTATCTTTTTTACCCTTTTCATACGCCCAGCGCGCCACCAGAGCCCTGTTGCGCATGTGTGCCTCTTCCAGTTGCTCACCTGGTTTTAGGCGTGTCAGTTGGGTTATAATGCCGTTCATCATGTAGTTGTCATAGCCTGCCTTTCCCACTTCCAGACTAGGCATTACACCTAGGTCCACCAGCTTCTGGTCATAAATGTAGTACAGACCCACTAGGTCGGCACGAGCCTCTTCTAGGCAGCTAGCATAGTTTTTCAGCGTCTTATCGGTTGTTTCCACACCTGGGTTCAGCTTACCACTTGCATGACCTATACATTCGTGCATATCCGTGTGCAAGTCAGATGCCAGCGAACCATGTTTTTTCATGCGTTGCAGCACCTCATCATTTACCGCAAACTCTGCCGCCATACCACCCTTGGCACTAGCTACATTGTAGGAGTGAATAATGTTGCTCAGCGATACTGATTTAGAGCCATGCTCCTTACGTATCCACTCCGCATTGGGCAGATTAATGCCTATAGGTGTACTAGGTGCAGCATCGCCACTCTCGACTATCACCGTTATAGCCTTGGCAGATATACCTTTTACAGTATCCTTTTTGTGTTCCTTCATTATAGGCGAGTTATCCTCAAACCACTGCGCCTCTTTGGCTATAGCCTCAAGACGTTTGGTTTCTTCCATATCCTTCAGCGATACCGTACTTTCAAAACTACCTTTTTTGCCTATAGCATCCAGATACACCTCTATAAAGCCGTTCACTGCATCCAGGCGCGATTCCGTATCCTTTGCCCATGCTATGCTGTAGTCGTCAAATATTTTCAGGTCGCCTGTTTTGTAGTATTGCACCAGTAGCTCCAGCGTCTTCTTCTGTTGCTCATTTTCGGCTACACCAGCCGCTTTCTCTAGCCAGTAGGCTATCTTGTCTATAGCAGCACCATACATACCACCACTCTTCCATACCTTCTCCACTATTTTGCCGTTTTCCTTCACCACCTTGCTATTCAGCCCCCACGATGGTGCATTACCCTTGGTATCAAAGGCATCATAGTATTTTTCCACATCTTTCTGCGTCACACCCTCATAAAAGTTATTGGCAGAGTTTACGATGTTATCTACGTTAGGGCGCAGATCTACCGCCTTTGGCTTGTATTTAGCATCATACACCACAGGCTTTATGCGCGCCAGAAAAGCATCTGTGCTTTCGCCCGCATTCTTAGGCAGTTTCGAAGTATCACTAGCTTTTACTGTTGCTACAAAATAATCGTAAGCACACTCTGGCACAAACTTCTCATTAGAGTAATGATGATAATTGCCATTGCTAAACCACACCCTGCCTATATAGGTCTGCAGCAGTTGCCAGTCTGGGCTGTTTTTATCGCCAGTGTACGAGCCATAAATCGTTTCTAGTGTTTTGCGCAGCAGCAGTCCTTCTTTGCTTTTTTGGTCATAGATAATATCTCTGCCGCATAGCGCTGCCTCGTAGAGGTAATACGCCAGTTTTTTCTGTTGCAGCGGCAGGCTATTAAAGCCCGGCACCTGATAGCGCAACAGTTGCAGATCGGCAAACGACTGTGCTTCTACCACAAAGTTATCGTCATAGCCATCGGCCACAGCTACGGTGTCCGTTTTAGCAGTATTGCTGGTGGCATCGCCATTACCACATCCTGTCATTAAGTGTGCACTCATTGCCATAAGCGGAATAGCCAGTTTAAGGCTCATTTTATGTTTCATTGCATATTATTGTTTTAGTGTAAAAATACAGTAAAGCAGCAGAATGTAAAAGGTGAGGAAAAAAGGGAGATTTGGCAAGGGGAAATGTAACCATTGATACGCATACATCACTACAGCTCCACCGACAACCCAAACACCAACTTCCCATTCTGCTCCAAATTAAATACTGGAGTAGGATTGTAAAAATAACCCAGATTAAGTGTGGTATAGTAAGTGTTCCCTGAGCGCATACGCACCAGATTATTCAGTATCAACCCTGCCTCATGGTACCCCTGATAAGGCACACCTATAGCCACATTACGGTGGCTAGCTCGTTGGCTAAGAGTACCATACAGCAGGTTGTATTGCAGCCCTATGTTTGGTGCAGCACTTATTTTACTTTTTGCCGATTCTACCCTAAATAGTTTCCAATTGAAATCGTGCCTGTAACACACCTGCACATACTCATCCGTATAGTACTCATACGGATACATGGTCATCAACCCCCCAAAAGCGTAAATAGATAAAACCGAAGCAGCATCATACTTAAACCCATTACCCGCAAACAGCTTAGATAGTGGCAAAGGTGCATCGCTCCACACCTTACCTGCCTGCACCATTAGTCGCTCATTGCCCAGTCGGTTGATATGTTTTTGCCACGACACAGCAGTGATAGCCTGTATGTAGCTGGTGGTAGTAGCCCCGGCAGTCAGCTCACCCGCAGTTACCCTACCGTACCACATTGGGTACTTACTGCCCATGGTGTAGTACTTGCCCATAAATGGTGCAGTGCGGCGGGCATATGCATAGCGCATACTCAGGGTAGCCTCTCTAGCATTAAACACATTGTACTCTTGCCCATTTACATTCAGTGCATACCCATAGCGGGGTAGTATCTCTTGTTGCAATGCGCTTATCTCGGCATCCCAATAACCCACTTTTTTACGCACAGATAGGCTTAGGGTTTTGGCTTCATCCACTCGCTGTAGCAGAAAGGTGCGCAGGTAGTTTTTATCTAGGTCAGGATGTATTCTTATTCTACCTGGGTCTGCTATGTCATCGGTATAGGCAGCCCTTATCACAAACTCTTTATACTTATCGGCATACACCTCAGCATGTGCGCCATATTTCCATGCCTTATCTCTGAATCCATATCCTGCCCATCCACCTACCGACAGCCATTTCACCAGCTTATCATTGGTCTGCAAGCCCAGCCCCAATCGCACATTTTCATACTTGTTTACACTCAGTATGCGTTTCATGTCCACATCTACAGCCCCTACCGATATTCGCCCTTCGGGTAGGTTGCGCATCACATGCATTATATCGTCAGCATGTGCCACATTCCCAAAACTATCTATCACCCTGTAGGTTCGCACTTCTTTATCATCGAGCGGCGCAGGGCGCAGCGCTGCCAGTCTATGAGTTTCACTATTATCAGCATCAGGTGCCATCCTTACGGTATGGTTTTTATCAAACTTCACTCCAGGCTCCCCCCCCCAGCTTACCGAGTCTATCTGTGAGTTGCCCTTCAGGTGCAGTGTACTGAAGCTGCTACCTTTTTCCATTTTTCGGTCTATTATGTAGTTAAGACTAGCCGGAAACCAACGTAGCTGCCCATCATCACTTATCTGCTTATATTGCTGCTCTATCTTTATAGTTTGCCCTAGCAATGTATCTTTTGCCGTAGCTACTATGCGCGATATCGCATACCCACTCGAGTGTATATACACCTTGCCTGTCAGCAAGTTGCTGTTCTTGCCCTTAGGCCTGAAACTCAATATCCACACCGTGTCAGTACCATCCAGCATTTCATCGGCAAGGTTAAAGCTATACTTCCGCTCATATCCTTTGCTCATGGGGTTTTGGTAATCTTTACCATTCATGGCTATATAACTGTTATAGGCATGAAACGGCAATACATCTGTAATAGTACTGGTAAACATAGCCTTCTTCAAACCCGATAGCCTAGTAGCGAGTATATCCTCCTGCAAAGTCTGTGGGCTGCGCCAACGGCGTATACTGTAGGTTTCTGATAGTAGCAAATGCTGGTTAGTCACAAAATCTGCTTTCCTGCGGCTGTTGGCTGCGGTATCCTTCATTACAGAATCGGGTAGACTAATGTCTGCTACCATCTTGTAATAGATATGGCATTTGTACTGCTCATACTTGTCTGGGTTGTTTAGATTATTGTTGTCTATCACCAAATTTATAAGCCGCCTCATTTTGTCATACGGTGGTTTCACCGTTACATCAGCCAGAGTATTGCTTACTGGTTGCAGATACAAATTATACACACTCAGTGGTAGTGTCAATCGTAGTGGCGAATAACCCATACTCGATATCTCTATCGACGAAAGATCATCTACCGCATTAGGTATAGGTAGCTCAAACACCCCATCCAGCCCCGCTATTACACCTTGTTTGCCTGAGCCATACTTGACAGTAGCAAATGGTATGGGTTCACGGGTTGTTTTATCAAAAACTCTACCTGTTACCAATTGCTGACAACTAACAGAGTACGGAACCAACAAAACACAAAAAACGCACAGTAACCTGAGTACCAACATAACCAGAAAGGGTATGAAAATTTTATCGAAAATAATGTTTTTTGCACTAACTTTATCCTTGCAAAAATCCGATTATGAAGAAGGTAATATACGCAACCCTATTATGCGCCCTTTCACTGGGTGTAGTATCTTGTAGCAATGGCGACTATCAGGCCGACCCTGCCAGCAACGCCAATGGTGCAGTAAACCCACTTACACCACTTACCGAAGAAGAGTTCACTTGGGGTGGCGATGAAATAATGGTTGCCGATATCAATGGCAATCGTTGGGAAGCTGATTCTGTTTATTTCGCACTCGATACCAGTGGTGGCAACGTATTAGTAGGCACAAAAAAGAACAGCACTGCTTCTTTGCGTTTTTATCTTAAAGATGTATGGACTGGAAACCTGTACAGCATGGAGTGGGAAGACTACAACAGAAATTGTATGTTAGGCGATAGTGTAGGTGGTTTCTACAAAACCTACTACAGCTTCCTCAGCAACTCTGGTGGTATCAAAATCACCAGAAATGACTCTGCTGCTATTAAAGGTTTGTTCTACTTCAAAGGCGTAAGTGCCGATGGAAAAGTGGCTAACGTAAGCAAAGGTTATTTCAACATAGACAAGTTGTAGTAGAACTACTATCAGTATATCACAATAGCATGGCTAACCAATTTGTTTTGGTTAGCCATGTTTTATTTTAGGGCTATGTTCTTCTTTCTGCTTGACGGTACAGCAACAAAAAAAGAGAGAGTCCCGAATATATATCCGGGACTCTCTCTTTTCATTAAGTAAGTATGCAATTAGATAACTTCTACTTCTGCACCAGCTTCTTTCAGTTTGCCAGCTACATCATCAGCTTCAGCTTTGCTTACGCCTTCTTTTACATTTTTAGGAGCGCCGTCAACTAGTTCTTTAGCTTCTTTCAGACCAAGACCAGTAAGGTCTTTAACGATCTTCACAACGTTCAGTTTAGAAGCACCTGCGCTTTTCAACACTACATTGAAAGCTGTTTTCTCAACAGCAGCTGGAGCATCTCCACCACTTGCAGCAACTACAACTGCAGCAGCAGCTGGCTCAATACCGTAATCTGCTTTTAATACATCTGCCAGTTCCTGTACTTCTTTTACAGTAAGGGCTACTAATTGTTCAGCTAATGCTTTTACGTCTGCCATTTTATTATGTTTTTGATTGTGTTTTTAAAATTGTTTGTTTTACTAATTGTACTGTAATATATATTGACTTGGAAGCCGATTTTAGGACCAGAGTAGCACTTTATTACTGCTTGTCTGGTGTTGTGAGCTATGAATACTAAAGCTATGGGCACAAACCCAATTGCTATAATTATTCAGCAGCAGCAGGTTCAGCCACAGCAGCACCTTCTTTCTGCTCGTGGTGGTGCAACAATGCAGCCAACACACGCTTAGCAGGAGACTGCAATAAGCCGATAACTTCGCCGATAAGCTCGTTTTTGGTTTTGATTTTAGTCAGGTTCACCAGTTCATTATCACCAGTGAAGATGTCTGTACCTATTAAAGCAGCTTTAAGTACTGGCTTCTCTTTGTTCGTTTTACGGAACGAAGTCAGGATCATAGCTGGCTCCTTAGGCATTTCTGAGAACATAAGGGCAGTAACACCATGCAGCGACTCATACAAACCAGCGTATTTGTCGTCGTTAAAGCTTTCTAGTGCTTTGCGGATAAGCGTATTTTTAGCCACTTTTATTTCCACATTCTTTTCAAAACAAAGTCTGCGGAGCTTGCTCACCTGTTCTACCGTAAGTGATTCGGTATTGGTGATATAAAAATTGTCGTACTGTGCGAATTTCGCCTTCAGCACTTCTATTGCTTCTGATTTTTGAGCAGGAGTCATTTTTTTAAATTTGAGTATTTGAGTGATTGACAATCAGAGCTTTCAGCTTAGTGTTACTCTTCGTTGTATTCAATCTTCAAATTGTTAATGATGTTTTTTCTTTCCTCAATTTTTGCGAAGGTCTGTTTTCAAACCTCACTTTTCACTGTTATTACCCTACAGATTTAGTATCTATAGACAGACCTGGACTCATAGTCGAAGCCATGCTGATACCTTTCAGGTAAGTACCTTTAGCGGTTGGGGGCTTCATACGCACCAGCGTATTGATAAGCTCCTGTGCATTCTCGGCAAGTTTAGTTGGCTCGAAAGATACACGACCTATAGAGGCGTGAATGATACCTGCTTTATCTATTTTGAAGGCAATTTTACCACCTTTTACTTCTGTTACAGCATTTGCCACATCATTAGTAACGGTACCTGTTTTAGGGTTTGGCATCAGGTTACGTGGACCTAGTATTTTACCAAGACGACCTATTTTAGGCATTACAGATGGGGTAGCTACTATTACGTCTACATCTGTCCATCCGCTTTCTATTTTCTGTACATACTCGTCCAGACCCACGAAATCAGCACCAGCTGCTTTTGCTTCTGCTTCTTTGTCAGGAGTACACAGTACCAGTACACGCTTAGTTTTACCAGTACCATGTGGCAGCGTTACTGTGCCACGTATAGCCTGGTCAGCTTTTTTAGGATCTACTCCTAGGCGGATGTGTACATCTACCGAGCTGTCAAATTTTGTGAGATTGATAGTCTTCACCACACCAGCAGCTTCTACTAGTGTATATTGCTTATTTTTATCGAGTTTAGCTTCTACAGCTTTTCTTTTTTTAGTGATTGCCATTGTCAGTTCTTTTGAATAAAGTAAAAAATACTGTGCAGGTAGTAAGTTACTACTACTTTACAGTGATGCCCTCAGGAGGTGTACCCTCTACAGTGAAGCCCATGCTACGTGCTGTACCTGCTACCATGCTTATAGCACTAACCAGAGTAAAGCAGTTAAGATCAGGCATTTTGTCCTTGGCAATTTCTTCTACCTGAGCCCAGGTTACTTTACCAACTTTCTGACGATTTGGCTCTTTAGAACCTTTAGATTGTTTTGCAAGTTCCATCAACTGCACTGCAGCAGGAGGAGTCTTGATAACGAAGTCGAAAGACTTATCTGTGTAAACTGTAAGAGTAACAGGCAATATTTTACCTGCTTTATCCTGCGTACGAGCGTTGAACTGCTTGCAGAATTCCATGATGTTGACGCCTTTAGAGCCTAGCGCCGGGCCGATTGGTGGTGCTGGATTTGCTGCGCCGCCTTTTACCTGCAGCTTTACTAAGCCACTGATTTCTTTAGCCATTTTTTAATTTTTTTTGGTGTTAACGAATTGGCCTTACTCCCTTCTTACCAGAAGTCAAGGTTTACAACTCTTCCAAATGCAACCTTGTTAAAGAGCAATATGAGAATTGGAGCGCAAAGGTATGGCGAAAATTTAAAAGTAAAAAATAAAAAACGAAATTTTTGCACTTGTCCATTTCCACTCCTCTTTTCATCAACAAAAATCCCCGCTCATCAGGCATATACCTCACAATACGGGGACTTTCTATTATCTGTTTGAATCAGTTAGTAGTTAGTAGTTACTAAAAATTAATACAAAGTATTTTAGCAAATCGCCCATCTACCTAAGACTTAATACTTTATACCCCTTACTAAACGCCTATCTACTATATATTAACGACTATGTACTAAAAAAAGCCTATCTACTAAGTACTATCAACTATCTACTAAAAAGCTATCTACTGCTAAAAAAACTAACTCCCAAAAGCATCCTTTATCTTATCAAAAAAACCACGCTCTTCTTTTTCAGCCTTCGCATTTGGACCTGGCTTAAAGTTGGGTGAATTTTTCAGCTTCTCCAGCATGTCCTTTTCGTCATTACTCAGGTTTTGTGGCGACCAAATATTTACCTCTACCAGTTCATCACCTTTTTCGTACGACTGAAACGCCGGAAAACCTTTGCCTTTCAGCCTAAAAATTTTACCGCTTTGTGTACCAGCAGGTATTTTTATTTTGGCTTTACCATCTATGGTAGGTACTTCTGCCTGCATACCCAGCACTGCCTCTGGGAAGGAGATATGTAATTGATATACCACATCCAGATCTCTGCGGGTGAGGTGTTCGTGTTTTTCTTCTTCTACTACCAGAAGCAAGTCTCCGGGTGGTCCGCCACGCTCACCTGCATTGCCCCTACCATGCATACTCAGTTGCATGCCGTCTTGCACACCAGCAGGTATATCTAGGCTCAGTGTTTCATCGCCATACACCCTACCCTCACCACGGCAGTTGCCGCACTTCTGGGTTATGGTACTACCCTCGCCACTACAAGTAGGGCAGGTAGTTACAGTTTGCATCTGCCCTAGAAATGTATTGGTTACCCTACGCACCTGGCCCGAACCCGAGCAGGTACCACAGGTCTGCACAGAGTTTTTATCTTTCGCTCCGCTACCATTGCATTGTGTACAGGATACGTGCTTTTTCACTTTTATTTTCTTGTTGGCACCATTGGCTATTTCAGCATAGTCCATTTTCAGTTTTATGCGTAAGTTGGCACCACGCGATCCTTGCCTGCGGCCACCGCCACCGCCCTGACCATTAAACATATTGCCAAACATATCGTTTCCGAATATGTCGCCAAAGTTCTGGAAGATATCTTCCATGCGCATACCACCCTGTGGGCCGTAGCCACCATAGCCACCGCCGCCTGCACCTGTAGCCGCATGACCAAAACGGTCATACTGAGCTTTTTTGTCTGTATTGCTCAGCGTGTCATAGGCTTCAGCCGCCTCCTTAAACTTTTCTTCGGCTTCAGCATTACCTGGGTTACGGTCAGGATGAAACTGAAGGGCTATCTTACGATAGGCCTTCTTTATTTCGTCGGCAGTAGCACCTTTTGCTACACCCAGCACCTCATAATAATCTCTTTTCGACATATATACTCATTACCCGCATTTAAGCGAGACAATTTCTACTACCTCATTTTTAAAAAGGCATGTAGCGTGAATAATAAAATAAAATTGCAGCTCCCTGCCTAGCCGTAGAATGTTGTCTACCAGCCTCAGAGCCAGTTCTTTTTACGCTTCCTTGCCTACTATAACCTTAGCAAATCTTATCAGCTTGTCATTCAGGTAATAGCCACTTTCCAGCACATCTACTACTTTACCTTCTTTGCCTGGCATAGGTATTTCTGTTATAGCTTCGTGCAGGTCTGCATTAAACTCTTCGCCCGCTGCTTCCATTTTGCGTAGTCCCTTCTGGTGCATTATGTTGCGCAGTTTACTGAATACTAGTGCTATACCTTCTTTTATAGCCACTGTGTCTGTGCTATTTTCCTGTTGTTTTTCTGCACGGTCCACATCATCCAGCACCACCAGCAGCGACTCTATAATATCTCTGCCTGCCGTCTGTATCAGTTCCACCTTTTCTTTAGCCTGGCGGCGTCTGAAGTTTTCAAACTCTGCTACCTGACGCAGATGCCTGTCTTTGAGGTCAGCTATTTCGGCTTGCAGTTTTTCTATTTCTTCATCATTACCCTCATTTACCAAGTCTTTGGCACTGATACTGTCATCAGTATTGAGGATGTTTGCCAAAACTTCATCCATATTTTCATTTTGCGACATCTTGTCGGTATTCTCGTTGGCACGGGTAGTGTTGTCATTATTGCTTTCGCTCATATCCTTCTTTTTTTTGAAAAACATAGTATCCTATTTATTGTCAATTACTTTGCCAAAGTGATTTTTTAAGACAAAATGACGGTTGAACAAAAGTATAAAAATTACATTATATATATTACAATCGCAAAAAACACTATTGTCCCAAAACCACAAATACAGGCACTATCATCAGATGTTTAACAGCAAATTTCAGATACTCGCTACACCAATAGTAGCCCACAATCTACACCTAGTGTCCTTAATGACACTTAAAATACTCAAATGGCTCTTTACAACTAAGACATTTATATAGTGCCTTGCACGAGGTGGGTCCAAACTGGCTTACTAGTTCTGTATCGGTAGCCGCACACCTAGGGCAGGTCACCAGCTCAGTCTCAAACAGTCCCAACGACTCAAACGCCTTCCTGTTGGGTGGTGCTATACCATATTCCCTCAGCTTACGTTTACCATCTTCTGTCATCCAGTCAGTGGTCCATGCTGGGCTCAGTTGCTGTGTCACTGTTAGGTTAGGCACACCGCGGCTGGCTAGTGCCATACGTATGCCTATGGCTATCACATCCATAGCCGGGCAACCACTATAAGTGGGTGTTATTACTACATTTACAGCAGGTGGGTTGTGGCTTATCACTACATCTCTTACTATGCCCAAGTCTAGTATGGTTAGCGCCGGCACCTCAGGGTCTGTTACCTCCGCCAGCCATTGGTATATCTGCTCTTTGTTTATCAGTTCTCTCGTCATCGTTCTGCACGTTTATATAAGTGATTGTTTACCATTGCCCGTCCGTTTGGCTGCTTCGATAGTATCATAGACGATGCAGGGCGCAGCATCAGTTCATCCATTGCCAGGTAAGACGGATTAGGGTTGTTAAGCAATTTACATTTTATCTGTTTACATCCGGCAGGCACCACAAAGTATTCCGATGCCCTAAACCACATATTGTAGTTATCCACACTTTCTTTAGTCAGTATCACCACCTCCCACATTTGCTTGCCATTGCTATCCTCCATCGACAATGCAAAATGAGGCGATTTCGGGTCTTTGTCGCCTAGCAGCACCCACACCGAAAACTCAAACAATTGGCTATCCACTACACCTGTCATAGGTATTGTAGCTATCAGGGTGTCGTCGCCAGATATAGCATTGGCGGCCCCGGCACCATACAATTTTTCTTTGCTACCACCATCATCATAGTGCTCATAGTACCATACGCCACCACCCACACATGTATCTGCCCCGCTCATAACCGGTAGTATTGCCGCTACACTATCGCTCATTTTTTTGTCATTGGCCGCTATCCTGTCTGGGTAGCACGCATACACATGGCACTGCGAGAAGTGCCCCAGATAGTCCGATGCCAGTAGCAAGTATTGCTGGTCTACATCCAGTTTATCTTCATCAAAATGCAACAACAAAAACGGCTTTCTGTTAGGTATATCTCTCAGTAGTGGTTTGTCGGCAAATGGCCCAGCTACTGTGCGCACCTGTCCTTTTGTTTGCCCCCACGATGAGCGCGACATCATCACATCTACTATAGGCAGCTGCAACTGCATAGCAGCCCGCGTACCCAGCGTATTAGACCATGCACCACTACCCACCCACAGCTTTTCACTCCCTACATGAAAAAAACTCAGAATCAGCACCGCCTGAAAATCATCTCCTTTCAGTTGATGTTCCTGTAAGAACTGCGCCCAGGTTTGCTCGTTCTTAGAGTTCATAAAGTCATATTTGTAGGTGGCTTCCTGCGCCACTTTTCTGGAGTAGTTTGTATAGCCACTCACCTCTACTACCCATATTAGTGCACATACCACCAGCAACCCATAGCCCATTACCACCTTGCCCTGCCCCAGTAACCTGCGCCATAGCACATGTAGCAGCACCACTCCGTATACAGCAATGATGTGGTAAAACGACCAACTGAATCTGCCCATTGCCCTGAATTGCTTAAAGAAAGACAGGTACTCCATCAACCACATCATATTCCAGATAAACGGCACCCCCATACTGAACAACAGTATAAGTGCCGCCATAAACAGCCATATACGCTCAAAACCATCAGGATATATTACCGTGGCTATCTCTCTGCGCTTGCGCCACTGCCACACAGCCCACACCCAGGTACTTATCACCGCTACTAGCACCACCAGCCCCGGATACGTATAGCCCTCTCCACCCTCTGTTAGCTTGCCTACTAGCCCATTGCGCTGTGCTATTTGCCACCAGGGCGAAAATGAAGAAGAAAATATCTGCTTTATGTGCGTATTTGCCTCCATTGGATTGAAGGGGGTTACTGGTCGGTCGGTGATAGGGTCTGTGAGGCGCATGGTCAGTGCTACGGTCAGCAGCACACCTACTACTGCTACCAGCAGTGGCACGGTGTGTTTTGCCCGTTGCAACATTGGTTGGCGGTAACACACAAAATAACCCACCGTATACGCACCCGTCCATACCAGCAGCATAGCCGCATAGTAGGGGTGCAGAAAAGCAAAAATCACTCCAGCCACATACAGCCACACAGCATACCGCATAGCCTTCAAGCGGTGATACCGTAATGTCCAGTAAAACACCATCGGCACAAAACACGCATACGATAACGCATAGTGCCCTAGCAATCGCAGAAGCTGTGGCGCAAAAATACCTATCAAACATGAAAACACTATAGCAGACAATGGCGGCACATTAGACTGCAACAATATTCGGCTGATAAATACTATGGCCACCACCACACTCATACTCACCAGCACCCACAACACAGCCAGCGCAGTAGGCACCGTTACATTGCCTATCGATGCAAAAAACACCGACAGCAATGGCATAGCATCGGTATACACTATATGTTCGCCATAAGGGTAGTTCATCCCATCAAACCAATACCCCTTCCCCAGTGTACTATGATGCAGATAAGTAAAATTATTTTTAGCACCATCGCCACCCACATCAGGTAGTATATGCCATGGCTCCAGTGCTATATACGATAGCGCATACACCACCACGCACACTGCCGCTAATACCGTTAGCAATAGCCATAAGTTGCGCTGCCTTCTGCTCATTAGTTTTTATTTAGCACCAGGCGAATAAAATTCACCATTTCGGGCAGCAAAATACGATAATCCATCTTTCTGAACTGCACATCTTCTTTCAAGCGCACAGGTACAGCTTGTACCCTAAGCTTACCCCCACTAAAACACTTGTATATAAACTCCAGATCAAACAAATACCTATCTATGGTCGTAGATAGGAAAACACCCATCGCACTTCGTCTCATACCCTTCAGCCCACATTGGGTGTCAGTAACCGGCATAGACAAAAACAAACGAATAAAAAATCTTAGTATCCTCGATATCAACCTGCGCACCGCAGGCACATGCGCATAGTAATCATTGTCCTTCACCCCTGCTGCCACATCACACTCATTGGCATCCAGTTTTCTATACACCTCTACTATGCTGTCCGTATTGTACGGAAAGTCCACATCGGTATATATTACTATATCACCCTTGGCAGCCTCCACACCCTTGCGGGTAGCATAGCCCTTGCCCCTATTAGTGTCATATTGTACTATAGTTATGTCGGGTATTGCCACACTCAGGGTATTTAGAGCCGCAGCTATATCTGGGCTTTTGTGTGGCACGCCATCCAGTACCAGTATCAGCTCTACTGGCACAGCCACCCTTGCAGCAAACAACCTAAAATCTGCACATATCACCTGTTCCCAGCCGGGCTGAGGATTATAACACGGTAAAATAACAGATACAGACATCCGGGGGAAAAATAAGGTGCTGTTGAGTATAACGCCCAGATTACCAAAAAATTATACCTACACCACCCAAGAATAGTTAAGTAAACTCACAAATTAACTACAGCTACGCCTCGCACAGCGTACACTCAGACATTATACACTAACCTATGACTAGTTAAACTTATCGTGCTGGTTATACGTATCATAAGTATGCCACCATGCCCACTCTTTCCATCCGCCCGAGAATGGCATAATGATTAGTGATGCCATCAGATGACTGCTCGAACTTATAGTAAACGGTCCATCATTGTACGTACCTACCTTACGGTTCACATCTAGCAAATTAATGTTGCCTGCAGTATACATAAACCTCAACTTCCAGCAAAAAGCAGTAAAGAATGAAATATCCAGCTTAGCATACGGCGTAAAACCATATCCATACTGCGCCTTAAACGCACTCACATCTGGCAGTGTAGTCATCGTAAACTGTGGCATTATACCACCACCCAGCGCCAGCCCCAGCGGCAGTCGCTTAGTTAGTATCGCATCATTACCCAGCTTGTAGTCTATACCTATAGGCAGTGCTATCTGCATTGTAGTAGCGTTCAGCGGTGTAGGGTCTGCTTTGTAGCTACCATCCGTACCATATGTTTGGTTCAGGTCAGCCCATGTGTTCATGTTGCCCACTAGGTGTATAGTAGCAGCCCAGCAGCTTATATGACCTGTAGCCTTAAACGGCAACGACAATCCTACAGTACCCCCAAAACCCATAGAGCTTATAGCACGTTTGGCAGTGGTGTCTCCTCTATACAATCCGTTCGATCCGTTTACACGCACCACACCCGTAAAATTACCCGATGCCATCACCAACCCGCCACCTATTTCATAACGCTTTGGGTTTCTGAAGTTGCTGAGAAATGGGGCTACAGTGTGCTGGTATTGTGCCATAACTACATCTGGCATCAACACAAACAATATCGCAAATACAATACAGGCTTTCCTGATCAGTTTCATACAAAAGTGCCTTTGGGTTGTAAATATATAAAAAGACTATTAAAAATACTATTTTACACCGAATTCAACCAACCCTCTTTTCACCCACTACCATAACGCACAACATACACACATGCCAAAACCAGACATTTACCTCGCCCACACACCCGGCAAAGGCAGAGGCATCTTCACCCGCAAGGCCATAAAAGCCGAAACTATTATAGAAACTGCACCCGTAATAGTGATGACCCACGACGAGCGCCTGCACCTCGACCAAACCATCCTCCACAACTACATATTCGAGTGGCAACCCGATGGTCAGCAACTTTGCTGCATGGCACTAGGCCTCATACCCATGTACAATCACTCTTACCAGTCCAACTGTGAATACTATATGGACTACGACAACAATGAGATATTCATACAAGCAGTGCGCAACATAGCCCCCGGCGAAGAACTCACCATCAACTACAACGCCACCTGGAACGACGAAACCAAACTTTGGTTTGACGCGATATAACGCGCACTCTAAAACCAGAAAAGCGAACCACACCCATTCTTCAGGTCGCAGTTCGCTTTTCGCTATCTTCTATTCAGTATCCGGCACACCGTCCGGTAGGCATCCTTATCTCAGGTCCACCACCTCTACACCTGCGTGTTCCTTGGTGTTCCAGCTAAACTTGCTATCAGGTATATCCGCATTCTGCACCACATTACTTATCGTTATTGCATATTTGTTGCCGTTTTTCTCCCAATACGTACCACCCGCTATCATAGCCGTAGCCTTATCTACCGCCAGCTCTATCTTAGCCAGTTGTTTGCTTTTGTCATGTGGTATCAGCTCCACTATATCGCAGTTTTTACCCTGCTCCTTGCGCTCACCCTTGTAGGTATAGCTATACTCCTTCTCAAAAAAACTAGGCGTAAACAACTTAGCCGGCGACATTGTCTGCTCAGCTGGGTTGTACTTAGTCACCTGCACCTCTTTTGCCTCTGCGTTATACGTCCATACGGTAGCATTATCGCACAGTATCTCTTGCGCACCTATCTGCACATGATATTTTTGCCCCTTCAGCATCAGCGCACCTTTTCTGGTGTCGGTCACGCTGCCGCCCTTGCCGCCAGTCAGCTTTAGTGCAAAGTTTGCCTTCATTGTTTTCAGGCCACTGACCTTTTTGCTCACACCATCCAGCACCGCCTTAGCCTTAGGGTCGTGTTGTGCCCATACACTTTGCCCCAGACCCATTACCAGAGCAATACTCATTGTTACAAGATACTTCATGCAAACAGATTTGATTATTATTGTTTTATGCCTCGCAAAAGTAAACAAACAAATCTATGTATTATGTTAATCCATGCTTCCAGCTATAGCACTACTAGGAGCGGGCTTTGTGTCACTCCCTTCTACGTTCAGGGCAGTGAGGGGCTTTGCTCATAAACTATAAAAAATCCTTGCCAACCTACATTTACCCAATTATTAAAGTGGGCTATCTCAAAGATTGAGATAGCCCACTTTACATTCACTCATTGTTTGAAAACTCAATGCTTACTGCTGGTACACCAGTCTTACCATTTTGCTGCTACCATCTGCACCAGTAAAGCGCAGCATGTACACACCATTTGTAAGACCCGCTGGCAATGAGATACCTGTAGTACCTGCTTTCGCTTCGTACTGCTGTAGCTGCTTGCCATCTATTGTGTAGATCACTACTTTACCTGCCACATCTGTAGTCAGGTTGATAGCACCAGTTGTAGGGTTAGGTGACACCGTGAACACACTGTTGTCGCCATCAGTACCTTCAGTCATACCTGGGCGAGCACAGGAGTTTACAGTTACCACTGTTACACTTGTACAACCTGCAGCTCTGGTGTAGGTGATGTTTGCAGTACCTACATTGGTACCGGTTACTATACCTGTGCTCATACCTACACTAGCTGTAGAAGAGTTGCTACTGGTCCATGTACCTGCACCTGCTGCGTTGCTCAGCGTAGTAGTAGCTGTTCTGCATAGGCTGGCTGTACCACTGTTGGCTCCAGGTATAGCATTTACAGTTACCACTGCTGTAGATGCACAGCCCACCGCATTAGTGTAACTGATAGTAGCCAAGCCTGCCGATGCACCCGTCACTACACCGCCAGCAGTTACTGCAGCTATTGATGGACTAGCACTACTCCATGTACTACCACTTGTACTGCTCGTAAGGGTAGTAGTACCTGCTA
>CAZRPA010000044.1:0-26417 GCA_964601855.1 uncultured Flavipsychrobacter sp.
GCTATATCTATTCTGTCGCCAGTTTTTACAAACTCACTTGGGTGATTGTAACGTTTGATCCAGCTAAGGTCGCTGATGTGTATCATACCACCTATGCCAGTTTCTAGCTCTACAAATACACCATAAGGAGTAATGTTTTTAACCACACCAGAGTGACGGCTTTCAAGTGGGAAACGAACTTCGATTGTATCCCATGGGTCAGCTGTTAGCTGCTTGATAGACAAACTCATTTTGCGCTCATCTTTGTCAAGAGTTACTACCACTGCTTCGTGCTCTTCGTTTATTTTGAAGAATTCTTTAGCATTGATAGGCTGAGAAGACCATGTGATTTCTGATACGTGTACCAAACCTTCTACACCTGGCATTATTTCAAGGAATGCACCGTAGTCTTCAATGTTTACTACTTTACCTTTTATGTGAGCACCTTCTACTATGTTCTCAGGAAGGTTATCCCATGGGTGAGCAGTCAATTGTTTCAGACCTAGGCTGATGCGTTTTTTCTCATCATCAAAGTCAAGAACCACGACATTCAGTTTCTGGCCATTATGCAGCACTTCGCTTGGGTGCGTTACGCGGCCCCAGCTTATGTCTGTAATGTACAACAAACCATCTACGCCACCTAGATCGATGAATGCACCGAAATCAGTAACATTCTTCACAGTACCTTCAAGTACCTGACCTTTTTCTAGCTGACCTATTATTACACTACGCTGCTGCTCTATGTCGCTTTCTATAAGCGCTTTGTGCGATACTACGGCGTTGCGTATAGTTTCGTTGATTTTTACAACCTTGAAATCCATTGTTTTTCCTACATACTGATCGTAGTCAGTTACAGGTTTCACATCTATCTGTGAGCCTGGCAGGAAGGTTTCAAGACCATGTACATCCACAATAAGACCACCTTTAGTCTTAGATGTAATAGTACCTGTAACCACTTCACCTGTTTTGTAGAAGTCAACGATTTGCTGCCAAGAGCGTGCAGCACGCGCTAGTTTGCGGCTCAGGTGCAAGTGACCATTGCGGTCTTCTTTCTGCACCACCATTACTTCTATTATGTCGCCGGTCTTTACTTCTGGCAAATCACGGAATTCATTCAGTGATACAAGACCATCTGATTTGAAACCGATATTAATGATAACGTCAGTTTTAGTAAGACCTACCACAGCTCCCTGAAGGAGTTCTGATTCGGCAATTGATTTGAATGTGCTACCATAAAGAGTGTCAAATTTTTGACGGTCATCTTCTTTGTACGAGGCTACATTACGTTTGTCTACACTCCAGTCAAAATCATCGTGAGATGTATCTTCCATCTGCTGATAGTAATGGCGCGGTGCACGTGTTACTGGTGCTTCTGCAACCTCAGTTGCTGTTTCTGCTACTGGTGTTTCTACAACTTCAGCTGCAGGTGTTTCTGTAACTGCTACAGTTTCAGTAACTTCAGCTGCTGGTTCTGCCTGTGGTGCAGTTTCTTCTTGATTGATTGTTTGGTCTTCCAACGTACTTTCAATTTGTACGGATACACTCTTTTAAGTGCTCCGGGAGTTAAAAAATAAAATTTACCCTTTTAAAGGGCTGCAAAGATATGTATTTATTACAAAATAAAATCAATCTGCTCATTTTTTGGTGCTATCATTTGGTGAGTTTTTGGCCTGTTTAAGTGTGTTTTCGCTCATCCATACATCGTGTTTTATCATTACCTTTGCCATTGGTACAATTTTTGCTACATCCATTTCAAATCACACACGAAAATGAAAAGAACAATCTTCCGTATTTCCGGAGTAGTATTGCTCAGTTTGCTGTTTACTTCTTGCATTGTTTCCAAAAAGAAATTTGATGCAGAAACGGCAAGAGCTGAAAAAGAAAAAGCCGAAAAAATAGCTCTAGGCAAAAAACTTGACGAGCAAGTAGACGTTAACAAGAGGCTCAATGCTGCCAACGGCGAATTGAAAAACAACATCGTTGCGCTCAACAGCAGGATAGGCAGGCTAAAAGATAGTATAAACAGCCTAGAGAATAATGTAAGAGAACTCAACAACCGTATAAACATACTGGGTGATGAAAAAGAAAATACGAAACGCCAGCTAAACTCTACCAAAGAGCAGATAGCATCACAGCGTCAGCGTTTAGAGCAGTTGCAAGCATTGCTTGATCAGCAGCAGCAAGCTGCCGAAGCTCTTCGCAGCAAAATTGCCGAAGCGCTTAAAGGGTTCAATAGCAATGAACTGACTATCAAGATGAAAAATGGCAAGGTGTACATCAGTATGCAAGAAAGCCTTTTGTTTCCTTCCGGTAGTGCGGTTGTAAATCCTAAAGGCAAGGATGCTTTGTCAAAAGTGGCTAGCGTGCTCAACACTGGATCTGATATCAATATCAATATCGAAGGTCACACAGATAGTATTCCTATTCGCACAGCTAAGTTTGCTGATAACTGGGAACTTAGTACTGCACGTGCCACCTCTATTGCACATGTGCTTATAGATGAATATCAGGTTTCTCCAGCAAAATTAGTAGCTAGTGGCCGTAGCGAGTATGATCCAATTGCGCCAAATACTACTCCTGAGGGAAGAGGGCAAAACAGACGTACAGAGATTATTCTAGAACCTAAGTTGGATGAGTTGATGAAACTTATGGAGAAGAAGTAACCTATTCGTTTGAGTTTTATTTTAGCAAGGTTTTTATCAAAAGTGTTATTTGAACACACTGATAAAAACCTTGCTTTTTTGTGCTTGTATACTTTGCTTAGTGAGCCTGTGCCAATATACAGGGCTTATGCCAGCATGCTGTGGTAAAAGCATCTTAGTAGCTTACTGTCTTGTCTTAAGCATTTATATCATAGTAGTGAAGGCTCAGCTTTTGCTTTTAGGCTTGCTTGCCATTCTTCTAGGCGTTCTCTTTCGTTTACAGACACAGACAATATTATTTTCCACTGATTGTTCTTGTCTAGTTTCAATGTATAATGATAATCGCAGTTGTAGATAGGTTTGTGATTGCTGTCATAAAATTTCCAATTTACTCGTGCAGTCATTATTTTTTCTGTTTGTGCTCGCCTTGTCCATAGTTCATGACGTACATGTGCTATGCCAAATTGACGATAATAGGTAGTGCCCTGATTAAAAAAACCTTCCAATTTGCCCATGTCGTTGAACAACGTTGTGGCATCATCCGATAACATGGTGCAGGGGATATTATACATATACGATAAGCCCTTTGTGTCATAGTTTTCCAGAGCTCTGGCATAGTTTTCGAAAAAATTATTTAAATTTTGCATCTGGTTCTTTGTGAAGTTTGTCAAGCAATTTTTACCCGAGGATGGTGTCAGAAATGACTTCTTATGAGTATGCAAAACTACCATTTTACAACATGCCGAAAATAACTTTATAAACATTTTTCCCTTAGTAATTCGTAAAATCGAAAGGGTATGTTTATTTTTGGTCTCTAAACGCTCTTCGGTTGAAAACCCTGCTCAATAATATACAGTTAGAACTTACACTGCAGCGACTTGCGCACCAGTTGGTAGAGAATCATATCAATTTTAGCAACACTGCAATAATAGGTATTCAGCCTCGAGGTATCCTACTTTCCGATAGGATTGTAAAGTTGGTTCGAAACATCACCAATAATAACGCTGTCAGTTATGGTAAACTGGATATTACTTTTTACAGAGATGATGTTCATACTACTTCTGATATTCAGTTGCCATCAGAAACTGATATTCCTTTCAATATAGAAGGTAAACGAGTAATACTTATAGACGATGTGTTACACACCGGCCGCACTATTCGTTCTGCCATGGATGCACTTATAGACTTTGGTCGCCCCGCTGGTGTAGAATTGTTAGTGCTGGTAGATAGGCGTTTCAGTAGAGAGTTGCCCATTCACCCCGATTATACTGGCTATACTGTAGATACTATACTTACTCAGAAGGTAAAAGTGTACTGGCAAGAGAAAGATGGCAAGGATGAGGTAGTGTTGATTGATAAAATGTAAAGCAATCTACCCATACATGGGCTGATGCTATTGAACAATAACAAATTTTAAAAACCGAAAGGATACAAGGCAATATGCTATCTGTAAAACATCTGCTAGGAATAAGAGAAATAACTGCTGAAGATATCGCACTGATTTTCAAAACTGCCGATAACTTCAAGCAGGTACTCCAACGCCCTATCAAAAAAGTACCTTCATTAAGAGATACTACTGTAGCAAATGTCTTTTTCGAGAATTCTACTCGTACACGCCTCTCTTTCGAGCTCGCAGAAAAAAGGCTGGGGGCAGATGTTGTTAACTTCTCAGCATCTAGCTCTTCTGTATCCAAAGGGGAAACACTCATAGATACTGTCAAAAACATATTGGCTATGAAGGTAGATATGGTAGTGATGCGCCATGCAGCTAGTGGTGCACCGTGGTTCCTTGCCAATCATATCAATGCCAGTATCATTAATGCTGGCGATGGCACTAATGAGCATCCTACTCAGGCATTGCTAGATGCATACTCTATGCGCGAAAAGATAGGAGATCTTAAAGGAAAACACAGTGCTATAATTGGCGACATTATGCACTCTAGGGTTGCCCTAAGTAATATTTATTGCCTCACTAAGCTAGGAGCTAAAGTCACCGTTGCAGGACCGCCTACGCTTATACCTAAGCATATACAGTCTATGGGGGTAAGGGTAGAATATAACCTCAAGAAGGCGCTAGAGTGGTGCGATGTAGCAAATGTGTTACGCATACAACTAGAGCGACAACATAAGCCACTATTCTCTACACTCAGGGAGTATGCACTTTATTACGGTGTCAATCGTGCTATGCTCGATAGCCTCAACAAAGACATTGTTATAATGCACCCAGGTCCTATCAATCGGGGTGTAGAAATAAATTCAGATGTTGCAGATTCGGGTCAGTCAATAATTCTAGATCAGGTAGAAAACGGCGTTGCCATCAGAATGGCTGTTGTGTACCTTCTGTCTGGCAAACGCGATAATTTCGAATAGTTTTCTCACACTCGGGTTTACAGTGCTCATTTGCTTCTTTATCAGAATCGCAGATGCCTTACTGTTTGTCCCTGATTTATTAGCTGTTTCAGCGAGTCTATCCCTATTTGCAAGTGGTTAGCAACGTGTTCTTTAGTCACTACATTGTCGCTCTCTGCTGTTTTTACACCCTCCGGCGACATCGGTTGGTCTGATACCAGCAGTAGTGCACCAGTGGGTATTTTGTTATAAAAGCCAGTAGTGAAAATTGTTGCTGTTTCCATGTCTATAGCCATGGCTCTTATTTTTCTAAGGTATTCTTTAAACTCATCATCATGCTCCCACACTCTTCTGTTTGTGGTATACACAGTTCCTGTCCAATAGTCGCGGGAGTAATCTCTTATTGTTGTAGATATGGCTTTCTGTAGCGCAAAAGAGGGTAGTGCAGGCACCTCAGGTGGGAAGTAGTCATTGCTGGTACCATCACCTCTTATTGCCGCTATTGGTAGTATCAGGTCTCCTACATTATTCACCTTTTTCAGTCCGCCGCATTTGCCCAAAAACAGTACCGCCTTTGGCATTATTGCAGACAGTAGATCCATTACAGTAGCGGCTCCTGGGCTACCCATTCCAAAATTTAGTATCGTTATATCCTCAGCTGTTGCACTTTGCATAGGTTTATCTATGCCATATATTTTGGTGTTGTGCATTTCTGCAAACTGCTTCACATAGTTGCTGAAATTGCACAGCAGAATGTACTTGCCAAATTCTTCTGGTTGTTGTCCGGTGTATCTAGGTAGCCAGTTGGTTACTATTTCTTGTTTTGTTTTCATTTGCTAAATTTAATTCCTTTTATTATTACTTCTATCTCAGTAATGCAGATTTAACCCTTTCTCAACTTTCGTAACGGAAAGTAAGTAGTGCTTAGTGGTCACATCTTTTGCCCCAATAAAAAAATCCTGTACTCAGGAAGTGTACAGGATTTTCTATCTGTCAATTTTATCAACTGAGTTATCGCAGTAGTGTTACATTTCCTTTGTGGTTTTCTCTCTGACCATCCTTAAATTCAGCATCTATAACATACACATATACACCTACTGGTTGTTCTGCACCATTAAATCTGCCATCCCATCCTCTGCCATCAAGTGCATTTCCGGTAAATATCAACTGACCCCAACGGTTATACACATTCATATTGAATTTGATCATTCCCTTGCTCAGTAACTCGCGTGGGAAGAAGTAATCGTTGATGCCGTCACCATTTGGTGTGAATACGTTTGGTATGGTTATGTAGCAGTCGTTACTTACAATTACTGAGTCCGATGATTCACAGCCATTAACTGTAATGGTAGCGTAATAAGTACCTGGTGCCACTACTCTTATCTTGTTCCCAGTTTCGCCAGTGCTCCATTTCCATGTAGCACTACTGCCAAACGTATTCATATTGCCAGCTTTCAATTCTACTGCTTCTCCACCTGGACATATAGATGTGTCTGCACCCAAATCAAAACTAGCATACGGGTAAATAGTAACTAATTGAGACATTTGTGTGTCTTTGCAATATTTGTAATATGCTCCTACAGATACTGTATATACACCTGCACCACTAAACGCATGATACGCTGGGTTCACATTTTTAATGCTATCCATTGGTTCAAAATACCAAGTTACACCGTCACTTCCCTCACCTATATTGCCAGCAGTAAATGTCATGTATTTACCTGCGCAAGACACACTGTCAGTTACTGATATTGTAGGTCTTGGATATTCCCATACTCTTACAGATACTTGTGTCCTGCTGCCTGTACAGCCTTCGGCCGATGTCTGAGTGATGTACCATGTTGTTGTACCAGCTTTTGTAGTAGAAGGGGTAGGGGCAATTAGTGTCCCTGTATCTCCTGCTGCACTGGTAAACCATCTTAGATTGTTACCCACTGCACTAAGCTGTGCTGCTATATCAAACTGACAATAGTTAGTATCCGATATTATAGGTATTTCTGGTGTCTGGTTTACTGTAACATCAACAGTTGCATATCTTGTACATCCATTCAGTGTTATTGCTACCGTGTAAGTGCCAGTTGATACTGTTTGTACGTGAGCTATGTATGTATTTTGGTCCATTGATGAATAAAAGTTTGGACCAGTCCACTGGTAAGATGTAGCGCCAGTGGTAGATTCACTACTTAGATATAGTGTGTCACCAGAACATACAGGTGTGTTACTTGCTGCCGATGGTACTGGTACTGGTCGTATCTCTACTAGCGTAGAAGAATAATTGAAGCAGTTACTTCTAGTAACTGTTACAGAATATACTCCGGACATTCCAAGTGTGGCTGGTGTTACTACTGGGTTCTGCAACACTGATGTAAAACCACCAGGTCCTTCCCACAGATAGGTTACACCTGGAGTAGTACTGTTTGCAAATAGCATCAGTGCATCACCTTCGCAAACATAGCTGTTGCTCGAAACTCCACTTAAATCTGGTGTAGAAGGATCGGCAAGCACCACTGGGCCTATTACATTGTAGGGGCACAATGCACCAACTATTGTAATGTTAGTATATGTTCCAGCATTAAGTCCTGTTAAAATCAACTGACCACTTGCGTTAGCAGTTACTGTTCTAGTTTGTGGTAAACCATCAACCATATAAGTGATAGTATAAGTGGTATCTGGAAGTATACCACCATGTATAGTAATACTGCCATCATACCCCAAACATGTAGTAGGGTTGGTGAAAGTTGCTATACTTATAATTCTAGGTGCAGGGTCTGCAATCACAGCTATTGCAGTGTCAGTGCATCCTAATGCATCTACCAGTGTTACAGTGTAGGTACCAGCTGGTAGCCCAGTAGCTGTAGCTGTGGTTTGAGTAGGTGCAGTACTCCATACATAGTAGTAAGGTGCAGTGCCTGTAAATGGTGAGGCTGTTGCAGAGCCATTACTATATCCACTGCACGATGGTGTGTCAACAATTATATTGGTGTTCACACCTGGCAATACCGTTATGTTGAATACATGCTCCATTTGGCAACCAGCAGTATTTGTAACTGTTACGGTATACGCAGTTGTAACCGTGGGTGATGCTACCGGATTGGCACAACCGGTACAGCTCAGTCCTGTAGCAGGTGCCCAACTATAAGTCAATGGTACTGCAATGTCTGTAGCGTTAGGCGATAGCATAGTGCTTCTACCACTGCATATTGCAGTGTCATTGCTAGGGTTTATTGCCATATGTGCCGGAGTGATCGTAGTATAGAGGGTATCTGTACATCCAAAACCTGGAAAAGGCGTTAATATTACAGCCAGTGTAGTTGGTCCGGGAGGATAAGGTATAGTTATAGATTGTGTGGTACCATAAAGAACGGAGAATGTAGACGAGTCATACCATGCATAGCTAGCAAATCCTGGAGGCGCTGAAAGTGTAGGTGGTGTTAAGGTATCACAGACAGTGCTAGCTATCTGAAACAAACCACAACTCAAATCTATGTATGCATATCCGTAGTGCCCGCCTAATGAGCAATCTGCTGTTGTGAATTCTATTGCTACTGTTGTTCCTGCCATGCCAGATAAGTCTACTGCAGCAGTAGACCATGGCAAATAACGTATAGCAGATGCCCCGCTTCCTACTGTTATAAATCCTGGTATAGCACCAGATACATAATTGTAGCTAGCGCATGGTACTGGTGCAAGTGTGGTTGAGTCATAAGCCTGTACAGTAAATCTAGGCTGTTGAGTTGCAGTATGTCCAGGATCTTGCATCACCACTGCATATCTGTAAACCAAGCTATAGTTGGTAACCCCAACTGGTATCCTTACATAGTATATTGCACGCTCTGCTTGCGCTCCAGTGCCATTATTTCCTAGCCTGAATGAGTGGTTGCCACCCCCAGGTGCCAATACCGGAAAACCACCAACAGGGTCTGTTGCGCCACCTGCGCAACCTACCAATCCTGTAGCCGAAGTCAAAGTATGTCTACAAGCTATCGCTGCAGTGGGTGTTGGCAATGATGGTACACCAGCCGGGCAACAAGTGCCTGTATAAAAGTTCCAATTAGACAAGTCTCCTAACTCAAAATCTACGTTGGGCGGGCAGGATAACTGGGCTTTGCCAGATATACTGAAACTCCCCAAAAGAATAAATAGAAAGAGTAGTTTTTTTATGTTCATAATTGTGAATTTACAAATCGTTACCAATTATATTGCCCAAGTAGTAAATAAGCACCTGTTGATACAAAGTTGTTTAACAGATAATATTTACCAAAGCAATTTATGAAGTTATTTTTGAATTTCATACACTCCCATGGTATATAAAAATTAAAATACGACTTGGGTTAATATAAACACCATATTATTAGCTAATAGTTAATAAATCTGATTATCAAACAAAATTATTTTTCTGGTAAAGTGCTAATAGAAAAATTGTTGCAAAATACCTTTTTGCTTTTTGCCGTAGTTGTTATACACCTTTACCCAACTTTTGATGTTAGAACTTGTTACCTATTTTGTTTCGCTCTGAGTATCTATATGTTTTATCAATACTAGTTTAGCTGGTTTTCCTTCAAACAATATATTGCCATTCATTTCTTCCACTGTTACTACAGTGCCATCTTTCTTTATGTGTTTCCATAAGCTTTGCACAGTAGTATGTTTGTCGTTAGTAGTTAATGATTTTTCATATTTATTTTGCTCATTTTCAGGCCTTATGTCTTTGGCATTCAACTTTGTAAATTCCTCGTAGCTATAACCATAATACTGCATTGCAAAATTATTTACATCCAGAAATCTGTGTGTTTCACAGTCTATTACCCACGATGCCCATGGGCTATTTTCGAAGAGGTATTGATTTTTCTTCTCAGACTCTTTTAGCTTTATTTTTGCCATCACATTATCAGTGATATCTCGTATATAGCCGTTTACTTTTACAGGTTCGTTTTTGTTGTTACGCTTTATACTTACTTCAGCGTAGATATGTTTTAAGGTTTTGTTTGTCGTTAGTATTCTACATTCAAACTGCAAATGTTTTTGATACTGCAGTGCATGTTCATTTATTTTGCGCACATGTTGTTCGTCTTCAGGGTGCACACGTGCCAAAAAGTTTTTAAATTCAGGTGCTACAGTTCCGGTTTCATATCCCAGCATTCTATACATTTCATCCGACCAAGTCATTTTTTGATCTGTGTAGTTTGCCTGCCAGCTACCAAACGAAGCCAATCGTTCAGCTTCTTTCATCAATGATTCTTTGGCTATAAGTTCCTCTATATAGTTATTCCTTTCAAGTTGCGAATAGTATCGTTCCATTACGCTAGTTACAGCTATTGGCAGCCTTTGCAGTCTGTCTTTTAGTATATAGTCCCACGCACCTTCCTTCATTGCACCTACAGCAAAGTCTTCTGATACTGTGCCAGTTACAAGTATAAACGGAACGTCTATTTTATTGTCTTTCATATAATGCAATGCATCCATTGCAGTAAACTGGGGTAGTGAGTGGTCGGCAATAACAAGGTCGTACCGCTTGCTGGATATGTGGTCTATAAAGCTCTGCTTTGTCTCAATTACCGTAATGTCAAAATTCAATTTTGCACGTTCCAGTATTTTTTTTGCCAGATAGGCATCCATTGACTCATCTTCCAGATGAAGGATGTTGATTTTTTTTTGCAGCATGTGTTGAGTGATTTAGAGTAGGTGGTTTTTGTCGTTTGTTCAGTTATTGTGCACTGGTATGTCTGTTGTTCAGTTTTGAAATTTATTGTTCTTTGTAAATTATATTAGAAGTAAGCATTGAATAATACCAGCTGTATCTTTCAGAAGTGTTTTATAGTTTGATTGCTATGTTTTACTTATTTATTGGCGGCCATTGGTTCAGCAACAGCCAGTATATTTTCAGTTCAGCTATTGCTTGCGAAAATGATTCAAAATTTACTGGCTTTACTATGTAGCTGTTTACCCCTAGTTTATAGCTCTCTATCATGTCTTTTTCTTCCTTCGATGATGTTAGTACTACTACAGGTGTCATACATGTTTTATCATTGCTTTTTACTTGCCTTAGTATCTCCAGCCCATCTACTCTTGGTAGGTTCAGGTCTAGTAGTATCAGTCTGTTTATGTTGAAGTTATGCCCTTCTGCATATTTTCCGGTTCCCATAATATAGGCTAGCGCATCAGCACCGTCATCTATATGCACTATATTATTTGCTATATTGTTCTTTTTTAGGCTTCTTATGGCCAATTCAGCTTCATGTGGGTTATCTTCAATTAACAGTATTTCAATATTGTTGTTGTTCATGTTCTATAGTTTTAGGTATGCTGAAATAGAAAGTTGCTCCTACATTTTCTTCTCCTTCTGCCCACACTTTTCCTCCATGTTTTGTCACTATCCGTTGCACTAATGCTAGCCCCACGCCAGTTCCATCAAAATCGGTTTTGTTATGTAATCTCTGAAATACCCCAAATAGTTTGTGGCTGTACTTCATGTCAAATCCCACTCCATTGTCTTTTACAGAATATATTACTTCATGTTCATTCTCAGTAGATTTTATGGTTATCATAGGGTGTTCTACTTTCGATGAATATTTTATTGCGTTCGATATCAGGTTACTCCATACATGCCTCACCAGCACACTGTCGCAGTTTACAGCTATCAGTTCGTCAGTGTCAAATGTTACAGATCTTGTTTGCAATGATATTTGTTCCTTAATCGTACTCATTACTATCGCACTCATATCTGCATGTTGCACTGTTAGTTCTTTTCTTCCCATTCTGGCTAGGTTCAGCAGTGCGTCTATCAGTTTACCCATGTGCCGGGTGTTGTACATTATTATATCTAACAGCCGCATTCCTTCACCATTCAGTTCTTTTTTGTAGTCTGCATACAGCATATCGGCATAGCCATTTATAATACGTAGTGGTGCTCTCAGGTCGTGAGATACTGAGTACGAAAATCCTTCCAGTTCCTTATTGGCGGCTTCTAGTTGCGCAGTACGTTCCGCAATTTTTCTTTCCAAGCTTTCATTCAATTGCCATACTTCTTGTTCAGCATTTTTAATTTTTGATACATCTCTGAAGTTGAATACCAACGCGTGTACTGCAGTATTCTCTAGCAGATTGCATATTGTGCCTTCTATATGCACATAGCCTCTTTCTTTATGCAGTAGCCTAATCTCTGCACCTATTTGTTTGCCAGGTGTTTTTATTGCCTTTGCTACAGTTTCATTAATCTTGTTTATATCGTCTGGGTGTACCAATGTCGACCAGTGTACTTCTTTACTCTCTTCTTCTGATCTGCCACTTAGCTCATACGCCGATTTGTTGGAGTATATCCCTTGCAGCTTTTCATCCATTAGTGATATTGCATCAGCACTATTTTCTATTATCGATTTGAATTTTAGTTCTGTCAGTCTTATCTCTTTCGTCTTTTCTTCTATTATATACTCTAGTTCTTCATTCAATTTCCGCAATGCTTCCTCCGCTACTTTTCGTCTATGTATTTCGGCTTCTAGCTCTGGTATTGTTTTTGTGGCAAATGCTGATGGTAGGTATTTTATCAGTGCAATCACTGTTACCCAGCTTATAATAGCTGTTACAAATTTCAATAAAGAATTGAATCTGTATATAGGTATCCAAAACATCATTGCATCTATAAAGTGGGTTGAGCCACATGCTAGAATAAAAGCAGCAAACAAGTAGTACAGCCTTGTGTAGATAGTGCTGTTTTTGCGTATTACGTAACGTAGTATGATGAGGGGTATCGCAAAGTAGGCAGCCCATATCATCAAGTCGCTGATTATATACAGCCATCCCTCAAATTCACTCCAGTTGCCACAATGCCATCTCGCAGGCCAGTCTGCGGTTGAAAACAACTTTCTGAAATAATCAAATACCTGATTCATGTATAGTGTTGTGTTACACACTCAGCTATCTAAAAATTGCTAAATGTGTTATGTGCATTTTCGCAAATCTATAACAATACAGTGTTTTATTTCCAATAAATGAGTAATGTAATGATACAAAAGTATTCGTAACGATTGTGTTAGTAATTGTATAATATATTTCGTAAACTGTATTGTGCTTTATGCTATGTTGTTATAATATTTCTTATCGTACAAAGGTTATCGTATGACACAACATTTATTCAATCAATAGCAATTACTGGAGGCTCCAACCCAATAACAACCAGCCCAATACTATGAGCGGAGATGGGATTTTTGAATAATAAAGCAAACAAAAAGTAATAATTACAACCACCAGATTAGTCCACTCAAATGATAGTATTTCGTCGAACGCCATAGACCTGAACAAGAATATACCAGACGCCCAAATTATCCCAACTATTGCTGCATTTATACCTTCTAGCGCTCTGAAAATAATAACATGATGTTTAAGGTTTTCGTATACCGGAAAAAGAAAAAATAACAATAGCGTACTAGGCAGAAAAACCGCTACTGTAGCTACAATGGCACCTGTAGCCTGCCACACTGCACCATATTGGCTCATAGCCATGCCCCCTACAAACGAACATATTGAAAACACTGGCCCTGGCATCGCTTGTACAAGTCCATAGCCTGTCAATAGCTGTCCTGACGTGAGCAGCCTGCTGTTGCTGCGGCTCACAAACTGATAGTACATCATAGGCAGCAATGCCTGACCACCACCAAATACTATTGCTCCAAATCTATAAAAGTTCTCAAAAAGATTGAATATTCTTCCATGTTGCCAGTTTGCTGTTCTAGCCAATTCACTCACTACACCAGCAGCTACAAATATCAATCCGAATGCCCATAAGTGTACCCATTTTATACGTTTTGGTTTATGACGGGAATCCGGTATTCTATTATTACTGAAATTGCTCACAATGCCTGACACCACTAGCAAAATAGGAAAGACCCAAGGTGAGTTTATAAATAATGTTGCTACCAGACTACCTATCATTATAGCTGCCGTGGCCACAAATTTTATGCTTGTTTGCATCATACGTGCAGCCGCAAAAAAAACAAATCCTACCGACATGGGCTGTATGTAACTAAACAACTGCATTGGTAGGTACTTACTTGTTTGGCCAGCACCTATGTGATAGTGGTATATCACGAATGAAAAAACACCCATGATCATAGATGCCGGAAATATCCATATCAATAGCGTAAGCAAAGCTAGAGGTATCCCACCTCGCTTTAACGCTATTAGCATTACTGTTTGTGTAGAAGATGGCCCAGGCAGCATCTGACAAAAAGAATTGTACTCTAGTAATTCTTCCTCGGTAATATCTTTTCGTTTTTGCACAAAGGTTTTTACCATCATGCCCATATGACCCTGCGGCCCGCCAAAAGCAGTAAAGGAGTACACTAATACTGCTTTAAGAAAGGGTATATGCCGCAGCAGCATCATCCGGTTGCTGTTTTAGAAATCAAGGTACTAAATTATTTTACCAAAACTAAACTTTCTTATTTTCTTTTGTTATATGCATTGTCTGGTCACTCTTCCTATTTACTGTTACTGATTCATTATAATTTCATTCTTTTTGCCAAATACACTTGTCAGTATACGGTATATAGTCAGTTTGTATGTGATTACACCTAAGCAAAGTGGTTTTTCTATACCAATAATTAATATCAATCAAACGTTTGTTTAAATTTAAACGTTTGTTTAGTTTTGCAAAAAATATTCCTGAAAATGGAGTTCAACGAAAAACAACAAGCTATAATATCTATTGCCGAAAAACTATTCTCTGTCAATGGTTTTGATGGTACTTCTGTTAGGGATATTGCTCAAGAAGCAGGAGTAAATGTGGCTATGATATCGTACTACTTTGGTTCTAAAGAAAAGCTAATGGAGGCGGTTTTCGAACAGAAAACTAATGTCATGAGGCTGAAAGTAGAAAACTTATTGCAGAATACAGAGTTGTCCAGTCTCGACAAATTGTATACGCTAATCGATGATTATGTAAACAAATTTATGCACCAACAGCAATTTCAAAAAATCATGTTGTTGGAGCAACTGGTTGACAAAAATGGCGGTATACCGCAGCTTATTTATGAACTAAAAAAGAGAAACATTGTCTCCATAGAAAAGCTGATTCAAGAAGGGCAAAACAATGGGCAATTCATTGAAGATATAGACATACCACTTATGATGAATACCATGGTAGGTACGGTTAGCCAAATGATTATTTCTCAGCGTTTCTACAAGGATATTAATAAGCTACAACACCTCAGCGAGGCTGAGTACACACAATACATGATAAATAAATTGAGTAGTCACCTAAAAAGACTTTTTAAAGTAATACTTACCAATGAAGCATAGATTATTAACACCCGTATTGGCTATTATTTGTTCCACATTCATTGGTTTGTCGCCAGTGAGGGCTCAGGATATTCGCCCACTGCCTTTGTCAGAGGCTATCGCAATGAGTTTGCAAAACAGTGGTAAACTAAAAATAGCAGATGCCAAAGTAGAAGAAGCATTAGCCATGCTTCGCGAGTCTCGCAACAATCGATTGCCCGATATAAAGGCATCTGGCTCTTATCTCAGGCTCAATGCGCCAGATATAAACCTGAAGATAAATACTTCTAGCGCACAGCCAGGCGAGGAAAATACAAGCGGCGGCACTCCAAAGGTCGATCAGGCTGCTTATGCCTTGGTCAATGCTTCTGTGCCATTATTTGCAGGGTTTAGGGTCAAATACGGTATTGAGTCTGCTAAATATTTGGAGCAGGCTGCTCGGCTTGATGCTGAAAAAGACAAAGAAGAGGTGATACAAAATGTTATTAATGCATACAGCAATCTATACAAAGCGCACAAGTCTGTAACACTGGTGAAAGAGAACTTGGAAAGGGAACAACAAAGAGTAGTTGACTTTACTAATATGGAGCGCAATGGTATCATGGCCCGAAACGACCTATTAAAAGCACAACTGCAACAGTCTAATATTGAACTTTCTCTACTAGATGCAGAGAATAATCTGAATATTACCAATGTCAACATGAACCTCATGTTGGGGTTGCCTGCAAATACTGTTTTGCGCCCAGATAGTGCTGGTTTTGAAATTGCACCTTTGCCCGGCACTATCAATGACTGGGTAGAAAAGGCACTAACCAACCGCAAAGACCGTGCAGCACTGGCATTGCGTATACAAGCAGCCGGCACTGCAGTCAAGGCTACCACAGGTGCATATTATCCTTCTCTGGCACTCACTGGTGGGTATGTAGCGGCTAATATCCCCAATTTACTCACGCTTACTAATGCGCTCAATGTAGGTATTGGGCTACAATATGATCTTGCTTCGTTATACAAAACAAGTGCAAAAGTAGATGCAGCTAAAGCGCGTTTACACCAAGTACAGGCAGCCGACGGTATTCTTGCCGACCAAGTCAGATTAGAGATTTATAACGCGTATCAAAACTATGTAGTAAGTGTGAGAAAAGTGGATGTTTATAAAAAGTCAGTAGAACAAGCCAACGAGAATTATCGCATCACAAAAAATAAGTACGATAATAGCTTAGTAACTACAACCGAGCTGCTGGATGCCGATGTGGCTCAATTGCAGGCTAAACTGAACTATGCATTTTCCAAAGCTGATGCTGCGGTTGCTTACAAAAAACTGGAGCAGACTGCTGGTATCCTAAAACAATAAAAAATTAAAACAACAACAATCATTCAATATCATGAGCAATCAACAGAATACACAAGACCAGGCACCCAAAAAAACCAACAAAAAATTTATGCTGGTATTTGTACTGCTGGTAGGGGTGGGTGGTACATTTGGTATCACTAAGTATATACACGGACAGCACCACGAAGAGACGGAAGACGCACAGATAGAGGCTAATATCAGCCCAGTTATTCCCCGTGTTTCTGGTTATGTCACCGAAGTAAGGGTAAAAGACAATCAGAAAGTAAAAAAAGGTGATACACTTATTATACTCGACAATCGTAGCGAGCTCATACAGGTAGCGCAGGCAACGGCTGCACTTGCTGCGGTAGAGCAAAATCTATCTGTAGCCAATGCCAGCACCGCTGCGTCTAGAGCCAATGTTTATTCTTACGAGGCTAATGTAGCTACCGCAGATGCTCAAATAGAAGCAGCTAAAATTACACTAAAGCGTGCTACTCAAGATTATGAACGTTATGCCAATCTAATCAAGGATCATTCTATTACCCTACAGCAGTTCGAGCAGGCAGAAGCTGCCAAAATGATAGCTGAAAGACAATTGCAAGTGCTAACAGATCAGAAAAATGCTACCATTCGTCAGGTCAAGGCTATGTCTTCTCAGAGTGTAGCTACGGCACAGCAGGTAGGTGTAGTTAATGCTAATATCATGCAGCGCAGGGCAGATCTCTCTAATGCCGAACTTAACCTATCGTATACAGTAATTACTGCCCCTCAAGATGGTAAAGTATCTAAAATAAATGTGCATGTAGGGCAGTTATTGCAGGCTGGTCAGTTGTTATTCAGTGTGGTTATGGATACAGATCCATGGGTTGTGGCTAATTTCAAAGAAACGCAGCTTACCAAAATGCATACAGGTCAAACTGTCACTATCAAAGTTGATGCTTTCCCTCACTTGGAGTTTAAAGGAAAAGTAGCCTCATTTTCTCCAGCTACAGGGTCTCGTTTTGCACTCCTTCCACCCGATAATGCTTCCGGCAATTTTGTTAAGGTTGTTCAGAGATTACCAGTTAAAATCGAACTCACCGGCGACAATCCCGCTGCTCGTGAATTAAGACCAGGTATGAATGTGAGTGTAGATGTGCATGTGGAATAAAATCAAATGACAATCTGAATAATAATATTTAATGGAGCAGGAATCACTGGTCGAGTACGGACCACGAAGAGTCATAATTACTATCACAGCTATTTTTTGTGCCCTGCTAGAGATAGTAGACACCACTATTGTCAATGTAGCGCTCAATGAAATGAGAGGCAATCTTGGTGCTACGCTTACCGAAATAGCTTGGGTTATCACAGCCTATGCCATAGGCAATGTTATTATTGTGCCCATGACATCTTGGTTGGCCGCCCAGTTCGGTAGGCGCAACTATTTTGCTGCTTCAATCATTATTTTTACCGTCTCTTCGTTTCTCTGTGGCAATGCCAATGGTATTTGGGAGCTAGTATTTTTTCGTTTCATCCAGGGCCTAGGTGGTGGCGCATTGTTAGTTACCTCTCAAACTATTATTACCGAAAGCTATCCTCCCGAAAAACGCAGTATGGCACAGGCTATATATGGCTTGGGGGTTATCATCGGTCCCACGCTTGGACCACCATTGGGCGGCTATATAGTAGATCATTATTCATGGCCTTATATATTTTACATCAACATTCCCATCGGTATTATTGCTGCTATACTTACCATCCAATATGTACGCAGCCCTAAGTACGCCGAGAAAAAAGCTGCCAAAGATGTAGACTGGGCAGGTATAGGTCTTTTGGCGCTATCTGTGGGGTCTCTTCAGTATGTGCTTGAGCGAGGACAAGAAGATGACTGGTTCAATAGCAACATCATTACTATGCTAACAGTTACGGCTGTTTTTGCATTCTTCTTTTTTGTTTGGCGCGAGCTCACAGCCCGCAATCCTATTGTAGAACTTCGAGTACTCAAAAACGGCAACCTTCGTGTGGGTACTATTTTGTCGTTTATTCTTGGTTTCGGGTTATATGGTTCTACTTTTATTATTCCACTGTATACTCAGTCTATCCTCGGCTGGACCTCTCAGCAGTCTGGTGCGCTTATGATACCCGCAGCCCTAACTACTGCTTTTATGATGCCGCTTATTGGCAAAATGTTGCAGAAGGGAGCTAAACAGCAATACTTAGTAGCGCTAGGCATGCTCATATTTTTTGTGTACAGCTTTTGGGGTTACAAAATCCTTACTCCCGATACCGGTGAATCTGCTTTCTTCTGGATGCTTATAGCACGTGGTGTAGGTATGGGTATGTTGTTTATACCCATTACTGCTCTGTCATTATCTACACTTACTGGGCAGCAGATAGGGCAGGGGGCTTCATTTACAGGCATGATGCGCCAACTGGGTGGCTCATTTGGCATTGCGCTTATTACCACCTACATGGCTCGCCAAAACGTTGTACACCGTAGTGCTTTGGTGTCACACCTTGCGGTAGATGACCCTGCTGTGCAACAAAGGGTGTTGAGTTTGCAGCGCAATTTTATGGCTAAAGGGTATTCGCCCGATAAAGCCTTGAGCAGTGCCCATCAGTCGCTCGACTACATGGTAATGAAGCAGGCAGCTGTGCTCTCTTACATGGATGTATTTATGTTTATTGGGCTTATGTTTTTGTTCTGCATTCCATTTGTACTTCTTGTTAAACAACAAAAGGCTAAACCCATCGACATGTCAGAGGCTATGCACTAAGCTATGCTTTTGAGGTCTGGTTATTTTCGGTTAATTTGCAGTACCGTTGCGTGCAGTGGATGCGTGTAACATAAAGTGCTTATTTATGAAAATCAGATTATTTCTTAGCCTGTCATTGTTCCTACTGCTTACAAACATTGCAGGTGCACAGTCTCGTGCAGATGTAGATATGGCTGTCAATAAGTTTCAGACGCTCTACAATAACAAGAAGTACGAAGATGTGTTCAATATGTTTGCGCCACGCATACAGTCATTACTACCTCTGCCCAAAACACAGGAAATGATGGAAAAGCTCACACAGCAAGTGGGCGAAATGAAAGCTTATTCATTCACTAAGCAAGAACAGCAGGCTAGTTACTACAAAGCCACCTTTGCAAATGCTGCACTTACGATGGTAGTAGGGCTCGATAAGGATAGCAAACTAGAAGTTTTTAGGTTTTTACCCTTGCAGGAGGAGAATAGCAATTTACCCGACAACTCTAATTTTATTTACAAGTCTCCCTCTGGTAGCATAAAAGGAACAATACAAGCTCCCGAAAGCAAAAAGCCAATACCAGTGGTACTTATAATTGCTGGCTCTGGCCCTACCGACAGAAATGGTAATCAGGCAACTACTGTTAATAGCAACGCATACAAAATGATAGCTGATTCTCTGTTCAATGCGGGTATTGCATCACTTTGCTACGACAAGCGTGGCGTGGCAGGTAGTGCCTCAGCGCTCAAAGATGAGTCTAAACTGAAGTTCGAAGATATGATCAACGATGCTGTGGGCATAGTGAAAATGCTTAAAAATGACAATCGTTTTTCATCAATATACATATTGGGTCATAGCGAAGGGTCGCTTGTAGGTATGCTAGCTGCTGCAAAAGAACCAGTGGCAGGTTATATCTCCGTGGCTGGTATAGCAGAACGTGCCGACAAAATTATTGTAAGACAAATAGCTGCTCAGTCTGAAGAATTATCTCTTAAAGCGGCTTTTATGCTAGATAGCCTACAGAATGGTTATGAACTTAAAAATGTAGACGAAACTCTTGCACCTCTGTTTCGTCCATCTATTCAGCCATATATAGCATCATGGATCAAATACGACCCACAAGACGAAATCAAAAAACTTGCTATCCCCGTATTGATATTGCAGGGTACTACAGATATACAGGTTGCGGCGGAAGAGGCAGATAAACTGAAGGCTGCTTATCCCAAGGCTACTCTTAAAGTAATACAAGGCATGAACCACGCTCTTAAAAATGCACCTGCCGACAGAGCTAAAAACCTAGCTACTTACACCAACCCCAAACTACCTATCAGTAATGGTTTTATGCCATCATTAATCGACTTTGTAAAAACTAATACAGCTAAAAAATAAGGTACAGTTTCTGAAATTTATCGCTTTATAGTATTGTCAAACAAATGCTGATACATTGCTGTTTCGGCAGTGCTTAGTTGTTTGTTTCTGCGGCCCATCATTTTGTTGGCGGTTTCCATTGCCTTATCAAATCTGTAGGTAATAAATCCATCACTACCTCCCCATGAAAAAGAGGGTATATATTTATCTGGAAAACCACCACCATATATATTGCACGATACACCCACCACGGTTCCCGTGTTGAACATTGTATTAATGCCGCATTTAGAGTGATCGCCCATGAGTAGTCCGCAGAAAGTAAGCCCAGTATTTACGTCTTTTTGGCTGGCCTCATGCCATACTTTCACTACATCATAGTTGTTTTTTAGGTTAGAGCAGTTGGTGTCTGCGCCTAGGTTGCACCATTCGCCTATTACAGCATTGCCTAGGTATCCGTCGTGCGATTTATTACTATTCGCAAAAAACACCACATTGTTTATCTCGCCGCCCACCTTACAACCCGGGCCTATTGTAGTAGCTCCATATATTTTGGCGCCCATTTTTATAACAGCATGCTCGCATATTGCTACAGGTCCTCTCAGCAAGCTGCCCTCTAGTATTTCGGCGTCTTTACCCACATATACATATCCTGTTTTGGCGTTGATTATAGTGCCAGCATTTATAACCGCACCCTCTTCTATAAACAGATTTTCTTTGCCATTTACCATTACTCCTTCTGGTGTAGGGGCGCCTTTTCTATTATGGGTTAATAGCTGCCAGTCATTATTAATTGCTGTTTCATTGAGCGAAAAAATATCCCAAATATTACGCAGTTGCACTACTTCTCCATCATATTCCACACCTTTAGCATTACTGATATCTATATTCAGGTCGTCTGCATTGCCATATAAGCCTGGTATACGTGCTGCTATTATAGTGCCGTCCTTGGTCAGTGATTCATTAAAGCCTAATGAGCTTATTTGCTTGGCAATTGGGTCATTCCCCATTACCGCACCATTGATATATATACTTTCTGTTTCGGTTAGGGGTTGCTCATAGCATGCCTGCATATATCCTTGTGTCAGGGTGCCTGTGGTTGCGCCCAGCAGATGTTCCCATCGTTCACGCATGGTGAGTATGCCACAACGTATATCTGCTACAGGTCTTGTATGCGTAAATGGCAATAGATGATCTCTCTCCGCACTGTCAAAAAGTATATAGTTCATATTGGTTATGTCCGTTTATGTATTGTGCTATTGGTTCCAAAAGTAGTTACTATCCTGCAAATTCAGTAGTGCTGATTCCTTGGGGTAGGGGATGCATGAGTACAACATATGTTTTGGGCATCCCATGTTATGTATCTATACCAAAAAAAGAGGCTGCAATACGCAGCCTCTCCAATTTGTTGTTATTGTGCAAGCAATTAAGCTTTCTTTTCGTAACGCTTTTTGAATTTTTCGATACGACCAGCAGTATCCACAAACATTGATTTACCAGTATAGAAAGGGTGAGATGTATTAGATATCTCCACTTTTATAACAGGATACTCATTGCCATCTTCCCAAAGAATTGTTTCTTTAGATGGTGCAGCTGAGCGAGTCAAGAATGTACTTTCGTTTGAAGTGTCTTTGAAAACTACAAGACGGTAAGCTTCTGGATGAAGTCCTTTTTTCATTTTGCTATGAATTTTAAGACATGGATTTTGCCATGTGTGAATTAAAGGTGCAAAAGTAATGCTTTTTTATCACATTCTATTCCCCACCATCAAAAAAATATTACTGTGTCACATACTTATCAAGTTCAGCTTTTGCTTCCTCAGATCTGTTGTACATTCCTAGTATTTTGCCGTCTGGTCCTACCAGAAATGCTTGTGGTATGTACTGTACACCATAGAGGGCTGCACTTTTCGAATTCCAGCCACCTAGATCACTCATGTGGTTTTCCCAAGTCAGGTTGTCTTTAGCTATTGCTGCTACCCATGCATCTTTCTTTTGGTCTAGCGAAACGTTCAGTACTGTAAATCCTTTTTTTGCACCCTTAAATTTTTTGCCAGAGTAGTCTTTGTACATTGCCACTAGTCCTGGGTTTGACATACGGCATGGACCACACCAAGATGCCCAGAAATCTATGAGTACATATCTGCCTTTGTTGATCTCAGATAGTTTTAGTGTTTTGCCTTCTGGGTTTGGAAATGCCAGCTCAGGTGCTTTTTGTCCCACTTTTACTGTTGTATTGTCATACTGTGCATGTGCCGAAAACACCAGCCCGGCTGCTACCACCAGTGTAGTTATTATCTTTTTCATCTTTTTTTGTTGGTTAGATTTGTGTTGTAAATATAGAGCAACTAACCCAAATTACGTGCCGCATTTACTGTCACCATTCTTCCGTTCTTACTTTCTTCCTATTTGTAACAGTATTTTAACGATGTGTAAGATTGTGTCTTATTTGGACAGCTATCTAATTTACCACCGTTCCTTATCATTCTTTTATTTATTTTGTGAGCTCATTTACCTTAAGTTATGGATACAAATTTAGCAATAGGCTCTCGCGTAGATCATGCACACTTTGGCAAAGGCGTAATAGTGGATACGGCATTGGAGTTTTACATCATTTGGTTCAAGTCGCAGCAGGGTACTAAAAGTATCAGCAAGGACTACCCAGATCTGAAAACCATAGTAGCTGCCGAAGGGCAAGCTACCTCTGATACTATAACGATAGCAGATATAGAACAGGCACTGCACAACATACTAGATCAGCGCCTGCACGATACCCAAATGGTGCCAATAGGCCCTAGGTGGCGCAGGGGCAACATGATACTGAAGCCGGGCGATACCACACTGCAATCTAAAGAAATACCTATCGAAACGTTCTTTCACAAGATAGTAATGGTAAGAGACCGCCTACGTGTGATGGAGCAGAAAATAAATGCCCATAAGGTGCTGGAAGATGATGAAAAGGTAGAGCTGCAGCAATACATTACGGCTGTTTATGGCTCACTCACCACCTTCAATGTGTTGTTTAAGGAGACTCATCACCAGTTTAAGGGTATGTCTGGTAAAGACTAACCAATTATAGATTTAGCCACATTTTCAATTTTTGCTTATCTGCTATTTTGCAGAGGTTAATAGTATATTTTTTCATGAAATCATCGTTTTTTACTGTTGCCGCAGTGCTTAGTTTTTCTGCTGCTAGTGCCCAAGACTCCTTAATGTTTCGTAAAATAGCTGATGAGGTGCTACTACGCGGTACCTGCTACAGCAATCTACGTGTATTGTGCAAAACAGTGGGTAATAGGCTGAGTGGCACACCGGCCGCCGCTAAGGCAGTGCAGTGGGGCGAAAAGGCCATGAAAGAGGCTGGCGCAGACAACGTATGGCTACAACCTGTAGACGTACCTTATTGGTATCGTGGGAAGGAGTCGTTGGAGCTAAAAATGGGTAAGGAATTTAAGTCAGTTCCTGTTCTTTCTTTGGGCAATAGTCAGGGTACTGATGGCAAGCCACTAGAGGCGCCGGTAGTAATGGTGTATGACTTTGCAGAGTTTAATGCACTGCCCGAGAAAAATGTAAAAGGCAAAATAGTGTTTTTCAATTACCGTTTTCGTCAGGATTTTATCAACTCCTTTGAGGGATATGGTGATGCTGTAATGTACCGTTGGAATAGCCCTAATGTAGCCGCTAGGCGTGGTGCTGCGGGGGTTATTATCAGGTCTATGTCTACTGGGCAAGATGATTACCCTCATACGGGCAGTATGCATTATGACGACTCAGTAGTGAAGCTGCCCGAAATGGCTATTGGCAATCTGACAGCCGATGCGCTAGAGGATGCATGCTTTAAAGGTACTGTTACCGCTCGTATGACCTCTGAGTGCCACATGATGCCCCAAATGGTGCGCTCTTATAACGTGATAGGCGAAATAAAAGGAACCGAACAACCGGAGCAAATCATTACTGTGGGTGGTCACCTAGACTCGTGGGATGCTGGTGAGGGAGCCCACGATGACGGTGCTGGTTGTGTACAGTCGATAGAGGTAATACGCACCATGAAGGCACTGGGTTACAAACCTCGCTACACTATACGTGCAGTACTGTTTATGAACGAAGAAAATGGCAACAAAGGTGGTCATGCCTATGCCGACTCTGCGATAGCCAAGGGCGAAAAACACGTACTAGCTATGGAGAGTGATGCTGGTGGTTTCTCGCCGAGAGGTATAGGGCTAGAGATGAGTGAAGAGCAAAAGCAATATATACGCACGTTTGCGCCTCTGTTCCTTCCTTACAATGTTTATGACTTTAGTAAAGAAGAGGGTGGTGTAGATATATCGCCTATACATAATAAGTTGAAGGTGCCTGCTGCTGGTCTGTTGCCCGACTCTCAGCGATATTTTGACTATCACCATACGGCAGCTGACAACTTTGAGGCTGTAAATCACCGTGAGTTGAAATTAGGAGCTGTAACAATGGCACAGTTTATATATCTGATATGTGAGCATGGGCTGAAGTAATAGGGTGGGGTATGATATGTATATTTTTTAATCTATATCTGTATGGTGTGTTTTTACTACTCACCATCCATTGTTGTTAAAATATATATAATACATACTGTGGCGATTGGTAACTCAGTATATTAGCATAGTAAAACAATTTAATAGCTAGTATCGACTATGAATATGTACAAACCTACCCAACAGCAGATACATTCAGTATTGTGTTTATTGCTTTTATTGTTTTTGCAAAGTTGTCATACGTTTATTACCGCCAATGGTAGCAAGCATAGGCAACTTTTTCCAGCCAAGGTTAAGGATGCTACCCTAACTACTGATACTAACAAATATCATCTGCAACATTTTAGCTATGCCAATTATGAAAACAAGAATGGCTTTGCTGGTGCAAAAAAACTTGTGGAATTAATTAGTGGCTCAGATATTGATGATTTGAAAACACGTAATGGTAAGTATTACCTTGTTTTCTGGAATCCTAAATGCCCAGCATCTTCTTCTATCATTCGTAAGTGCGACAGCCTGCTGAAAACAGGGGAGAAAATACTGTTGGTATCGCTCAGGAATGATTATGAACTTATAGATAGAAGGCTAAAAAGCAGACAGTTTAACTCTTACCCATATTACACGATTGGTAATACATATGACAGCAAAGTGATGTTGAGAAGACAGATAAGTTTCATAAAAGAGTGCTGTATGGCATGTTACGAATCTTACAGGGATGATGTTGCTGTTGCCGATTATCTGTTGGTGGAAAATGGCACAGTAAGATCTATACTCTATAACGACACAAGTAATATATTAAAGAAGTAGTGTAGTGTCTGATGCTTTGTTGCCTGTTGTGTAGGGGGGGGGAGGTTCATATTTGGTTTATTGTTCATTTCTGGTTTTGCCGGTTTTTTGCCGGTTGTTTTATGAGTTTTGACACTTAAGTAGTTGATTATCAATGGTATTCACTTTTGCTTGTTTGCATGCAATTGCTGGTCGGTAGGGTACATTTTGGTCGGTGCTGGTTATGAAGATTAACTCTTTTAATTCGCCGGTCGGAAACCGGCTGCCGTGCCTGCTGTAGATGTAATCTACGCCAAACGAAGCTACTGATAGGTTTTGCCGATAATTTGCAGGTGTTTTCATGCGTTTTGGTACGTAAGTGGTTGATTATCAATGATATTCGTTTTTGCTGGTAAAGGGTGTTTTCTGCTCGGTGTTGTTGTGACCATGGGCTCCTACTTTTTCTTTTTAT
>CAZRPA010000045.1:0-26388 GCA_964601855.1 uncultured Flavipsychrobacter sp.
ACTACTATAGACCGCGCTACTATGGGATCTACAATGATAAGGAGTGGCGTAAAGCTAGATAACCTAATACAGATAGCACATAATGTAGAAGTGGGTGCTAATACCGTCATTGCAGCACAAACGGGTGTGTCTGGCAGTACTAAAATAGGTAGGAACTGTATTATAGGTGGGCAAGTAGGTATAGTAGGACATATACACATAGCAGATGGTACGCGTATCAATGCGCAGAGTGGTTTGTCTAAGTCTATAACACACGAAAACACAACTTTAAATGGTACTCCGGCATTTGAATATAAAAGTTCATTAAAAAGTCAGGCAATTTTTAGAAATTTGCCAGAAATGCAACATCGCTTACTAAAGCTAGAAGAAATGGTGCAGGAGTTAACCACATTAATAAGCGCGCAAAATCTGGAGTATAAAAAGTGAATTTAGAAAATATTGTAAAATCAGAAAACAGGAAAAAGTCAGATACTATGCTTGCAGGTAATAATAATCAGAATCAGCATACACTGAAGAGTCAGGTAACGCTGCATGGAGTAGGCCTGCATACGGGTACTGAAGTTACCATGACCATGAAGCCAGCTAATCCAGGACATGGCATACGTTTTCAGCGCATTGACCTACAAGATAAGCCGATAGTAAAGGCAGATGTAGACTACGTAGTAGATACATCTCGAGGCACCACGATAGAGCTCAATGGCGCAAGAGTAAGCACCATAGAGCACACACTTGCAGCACTAGTAGGCTTGGGTATAGATAACGTACTCATAGAGCTTGACGGACCTGAAGTGCCTATAATGGATGGTAGCTCCAAACAGTTTATGGAGGCTATAGACAGCGTAGGTATAGAAGAGCAAGAGGCTAAGCGTATAGTGTACTCTATAGACAGTAACATACACTACTACGACCCAGTAAAAAAGGTAGACATGCTGGCTTTGCCATCTAACGACTACCAGATTACTGCTCTAATAGATTTTAATTCGCCAGTGCTAGGTACACAACACGCTGCACTTAAGCATATCTCTGATTTCAGAACAGAGATTGGCCCTTGCCGCACTTTTTGTTTCCTGCATGAGTTAGAGTATTTGCTAGACAACAACCTGATAAAGGGCGGTGACCTTAGCAATGCAATAGTAGTGGTAGATAAAGTAGTAGACCCTGAAGAGCTGAATAGGCTGGCAAAAATTTTCAACAAGCAAAAAATAGAAGTAAAGCAGGAAGGAATACTGAATAATGTACAACTTCACTTTACTAATGAGCCAGCCCGTCACAAGTTGCTTGATGTAATAGGAGATCTTGCCTTGGCAGGTCATGCTATTAAAGCACACATTATAGCTAGCAGACCCGGTCATGCGTCGAACGTAGAGTTTGCCAGAAAAATAAAACAGTACATCAAGAAGAACAAGCACATTGCTGACATACCCCACTACGACCCATCTCAGCAGGCTATTTACGATATCAACCATATTACTAAGGCATTGCCACACAAGTTCCCATTCTTGTTTGTTGACAAGATTATAGAACTTAGCGATAGCCATGTGGTAGGTATCAAGAACGTAACATTCAACGAACATTTTTTTCAAGGGCACTTTCCCGGAAACCCCGTAATGCCGGGTGTGCTTCAGATAGAAGCATTGGCACAAACCGGTGGCATACTGGCATTGAACAACATCAGTGACCCAGAGAACTATGATACTTATTTCCTGAAGATAGACAAGGTGAAGTTCAAAAACATTGTTCGTCCAGGGGATACACTTATTTTGAAATTAGAATTACTCAGCCCCATCCGCCGCGGTATTTGTGAAATGAAGGGGTCGGTATATGTAGGTAACAAACTCGCTACCGAAGCGGAACTGGTAGCACAAATCATAAGAAAAGATAAAAAATGATCCACCCGCTTACATACGTCCACCCGGACGCTAAAATAGCTCCTAATGTGAAGATTGACCCCTTCACCACTATACATAAAAATGTAGAGATAGGAGAAGGTACCTGGATAGGGTCGAACGTGACGATAATGGAAGGGGCGAGAATCGGCAAAAACTGTCAGATTTTCCCTAGCTCTGTTATCTCTGCCATCCCTCAGGACCTCAAATTCAAGGGCGAAGATACCATCACCATCATTGGCGATAATACCACCATTCGCGAGTGTGTAACCATCAATAGAGGCACTACAGACCGTAATGCTACTAAAATAGGCAACAACTGCCTTATAATGGCTTACACACACATAGCTCACGACTGCGAGGTAGGCAACCATTGTATCTTCTCCAACAATACTACCCTAGCAGGGCATATTATTGTGGGCGATTGTGTGGTGCTGGCTGGGCTCACTGCTGTGCAGCAGTTTGTGCGCATAGGCTCTCATGCTTTCGTTACAGGTGGGTCGTTGGTACGTAAAGATATTCCACCTTATGTCAAGGCCGCCCGAGAGCCACTGTCGTATGTAGGTGTAAACTCTGTAGGCCTTAAGCGCAGAGGGTACTCTATAGACAAAATCAACCACATACTGGACATATATCGTATCCTGTTTGTGCGTGGCTACAACGTATCTAAGGCACTCAGCATCATAGAAACAGAGATACCAGTATCTGATGAGCGCGATGAAATTATTTCTTTCGTTCGAGATACTGGTCGTGGTATCATGAAAGGCTATATTCGTCGCCACTCTGAAGATTTGCCATAAATCATCGCTGATTAATAATATTCAAAACACTGCAGTTATACTGTGGTGTTTTGTTGTGTAGTAGCAATACTCTTTTGCAAATTGTGTGAATTCAATTGGCATCAATCCAACTTATACACTATGGGCAGGTGGAAGAAAACTTCAACCTTTTTATCATCTTGTATGCCTGGTTGCCAAGGCGGCATGTTTACTACTGCTCTTAGGGCTTCAGCATCTGTTTCAGGGCTCAGTGATTTTACCACCTTTGCTTCTTTTATGGTCCCAGTGGTGTCTATCTTGAATCTGATGATTATTCTTCCCTCTATGTTATGGTTGCGCGAGTTATCGGGATAGGTCATAGTCTTTTTCAGATAGCTGGGGATAGAATAACCCGCTACTGGCATTATTTCAAATGGTGTAAAGGGTATTTTCTGCCCTGCCTCGTCAAAACATTTGCCAGTGGCTTTGCCGCTTTTCTTTTTGTAAGTCTGTACTCGTTTTAGTTTGCCGCTTAGATAATAACTTTCTAGCTTGCCTACTGGTGTGCCTTCCTCATAAGTGGTAGTGAACCAAATGATATTGGTGTCTTCGAAGTAAGATGCCCAGTACCCATCCATCAAGCCATCTTTGTAGTTGCCTTGCGAGCTCATTTTTCCATTTTCGGTATAGTAGATGCAGTGTCCTTGCAGTTTGGGGGAATCTATTCTATAACAAAAGCCACTTAGATTAAGTGCGTTTGTGGATAGGTGGTATTCGTTTTGCTGATAGTATCCTTCAGTTATTTTTTTGAAGACTCTATAGCATTTAGCATCACTCACTGCGCAATTTACATTGTACTCATCAAGGTAGGTAGTATCGGTTTGTGCCACAGTGTTAGTAGATGCTAGTAGGAACGTGATAAGAAATAGACTTTGTAAGAAAATGTATGTTTTGTGCATTGTATGATTGATGTGCTAATGGATAATTAGCACGAAAATAAGTTTTAAAAAAGGGTTTTAGGTAAAACTAGCATTACCTGCTTGTTTATTGGATTGCCAAAGGTATTTCTGCCGCATTTCTATGCCATTTCAGCATAGATGTGGTGTACTAATGGCTGTTTGTATTTTTGGCTCAGTTTTGACAGTAATTCATCGGTTTATGTTAGTAGATTGCACTTGTTAAAGAATATTAAAATCACATTTCTTTATCGTAGGTTTTTTAGTTTGCCCTACTAAATTTGTACTCACTACAGTATGTTCCAGTTTCAACACATAGATTATTTGTATGCACTGGCTCTATTGCCACTGTTCATAGTGCTTTTTGTAAGCCTCACTTACTGGCGCAAGAAGAAGTTGCGCAAAATAGGAGACGAGACACTGATGTCGCAGCAGATACAGGGATATATTCCTGGGCGCAACACCTTTAAGTTTATTCTGATCAGTATAGCGTTTGCAGCCATGGTAATAGGTTGGGCTAATCTGCGCATGGGCGACAAAACCGAAAAGGTAGAGCGCAAGGGTGTAGATGTAGTAATAGCACTGGATGTAAGCAAAAGCATGCTGGCAAAAGACTTGCAGCCTGACAGGCTGACCCGTGCCAAACAACTGATAATGCGCCTTACCGACAAAATGAAAAACGATAGGGTAGCATTGGTCATTTTTGCAGGCAAATCTTACATGCAGGTACCACTCACTGTTGACTACAGTGCAGTGAAAATGATACTTCAAAATGTATCGCCCGATATGGTGCCATCGCAGGGTACAGTAGTGGCAGATGCCATAAATATGGGGTTAGAATCTTTCTCCAGAAATGAACGCAAGTACAAGTCGCTAATCATAATTTCAGATGGTGAAGACCACGATGAACAAGCTGTAGAGGCAGCAAGAAAAGCTGCAGATGAAGGGGTTATTATACATACAGTAGGGGTAGGCTCCGCACAGGGTAGCACGCTTTATGACCCCGACACAAAGTCGCTGAAGCTAGATGAAAACGGAAACCCTGTAGTGAGCAAGCTGAATGAAGGCGCACTGAAATCGATATCTATGGCAGGGCATGGCTCTTACAGCCTTCTGGTAAATGCCGATGAGGTAGCTGACAAAATCAATAACTCGCTAGAGGGTATGGAACAGAAAAATCTGGGTTCATTAATGTTCACTGATTTCACTAGTTATTTTCAGTATTTCCTGCTCACAGGGTTTGTACTACTTATAGCAGAATGGTTGCTCCCAGGAGCCAGGAAAATTGCAAAATTGAAAAAGAATGAAGCAACTGCATAAACATATTTTTGTCACATACTCCGCTACATGTTTGCGTGTGTGCGCGCTGGCGCTATTGCTGCTACTGGCTGCTACAGATGCTCCCGCACAGGTGACCCGTTATCTCAATCAGGGCAATACACTATATGGGCAGAAAAGGTATAAAGAAGCCGCTGCCGACTATGCCAAGGCAGTAGCTAAGAACCCCACATACACACCAGGTTTGTTCAATCTGGGCAATAGCCTTTATCAGCAGAAACAATTTGATTCTTCCAGAAAAGTGATGGAGGCAACTGAGAAAGTAGCTAAAGACAAAGGAAGTAAAGCCGCTGCCAATTACAATATAGGCAACACCTACATGTCTCAGCAGAAATGGGAAGAAGCAATAGATGCCTATAAAAAAACGCTCAGAGCAAATCCGCAGGATGCTGATGCTAAATACAACTTGTCTTATGCCGAGCAAATGCTGAAAAAACAAGAGCAAGAAAATAAAGACAAAAAAGATAAACAAGACAAAGACAAAAAAGACGACAAGGATAAAGATCAGAAAAAGGATCAGGACAAAAAAGACGACCAGAATAAGGATAACAAAGAAAATAAAGACAATCAGGATAAGGACAATAAAGAAAATAAAGACAATCAGGATAAGGACAATAAAGATCAAAAAGATCAGGAAAAACAACAGCCACAAAGCCAACCCAGCAAGCTATCTCAGAAGCAAGCAGAACAACTACTGAATGCACTGAAAGAAGAGGAAAAAAAGCTACAAGACAAGATGAAAAAAGAAAAAGGTGTGCCAGTAAAAATGGGCAAAGACTGGTAATAAAACAGTACTGTGTTTGCTAACACTTTTTCAGTACGTCTGTCATGCATCATATCAGTATAAAACCACTGAAATACACACGAATTGTGGATAACATGTCAACATCTTTTGCTGCTATTTCCGAAATGCAATAAATAATTTTTTAGTAGAAAATTTTCTTTCTAATATTGTGTAAGGATTGTGCTTACTAACCCATCCTTCATAAAAGTCCGGCAGCTCACAACTCTGCCGGATTTTTTTTATACCCACCCCAAAGCCGCTACAGCATTGCGTTTCAGCTTTTCCCATACTTAACAAACAGTGTATTTTCTTAGCCTTTTTAGTGCATTATTATACTGCACTACTATTGTTGTTGGTCATGTACTTTTTGTTATCTGCAGTTGCGATGTATGTATATGCGCTAGACATGCATACTGGGTTGAATACTGGGTTGTATACTCTTTATAGCGTCTATACAATTGAAGTAGTACACACAAAAAAAATGCCTGCTTTCACAGCAGGCATTAATGCACTTATTTTGTTGTCTTGTTTTAGTCTAACTATTATCTTCCGATCGCTCTTTTTCTATCTTACCTCTGCGCAGCGGATTGGCTGTGTTTTCGCCGTGTTGTTTGCGCTGACGCAATAGGTCTATAGCCTGAAAAACAGCCTCTCTGAATGAGGAAGGATCGGCAATGTTTTTGCCCGCAATATCAAAAGCAGTACCATGGTCTGGAGAGGTGCGTATCACTGGTAGCCCAGCAGTATAGTTTACTCCCTCGCCTTTTGCTAGCGACTTAAATCCTACTAGTCCTTGGTCATGATACATGGCCAGCACTGCGTCAAACTGTGTGTAGCTGCTATTCGCAAAAAAAGCATCGGCACTATACGGGCCAAACACTAACACATCTTTTTGTTTGTAGCTTTCTACTACCGGTCTTATAATGGTTTGTTCTTCATTTCCTATTTGTCCTTCATCGCCCGCATGTGGGTTCAGGCCCAGCACCGCAATCTTTGGTTTGTCTATCCCAAAGTCTTTGATCAGTGTTTCTTTCAGTATGTTCAGTTTAGTTTGCAGCAGTTCTTTGGTTATGGCGCTAGCTACCTTGCTTATAGGTATGTGCTCTGTTGCTAGTGCTACACGTAGCGTGTTGCTATACAGCAGCATCAGCACATCCTTAGCCCCAAATTTCTCCTTAAAGAACGGTGTATGCCCTGTGTACGGAAAATCTGGCAAGTTGGTATTGCTTTTGTGTATGGGTGCCGTTACTATAGCATCCAGTTCTCCATCTTTCAGGCATTGAGTAGCCACTAATAGCGAGCGCACAGCATACTTTCCGCCAGCCTCTGTAAGTACACCTGGCTGCAACGGTACCTCATCTTCCCAGCAGTTAAATATATTTACCTGCTTTGGATTCAGTTTGGTCATGTCCTTTGTACTAGTGAAGTTGAAAGGCATTTCAGCAGTAGTTTTCCTATAAAAGTTGATAACCTTGTTTGATGCAAATATTACAGGAGTACAAAGGTCCAGAAAACGATTATCCGAAAACGTCTTTATGATCACTTCTATGCCTATTCCATTCAGGTCGCCGGTGGTGATGCCTATTACAGGTTTTTCATTGTGTGTGTGCATGTCTTGTTGTCGTTGTGTGTTATGAGTTAGTAGTTTATGCCTTGCTGTAGTGTGTCAGGAAGTCAAGTAGCATTCTCATGCCATATCCTGTACCACCAAATGGTAGGTAGCCCTTGTTGCCAGTGTTAAACGATACACCTGCTATATCAAAGTGCATCCATGGGTAGTCAGTAAAGTGCTCCAGAAATTTACCAGCAGTCATAGCTCCACCAGTAGGGCCGCCTATGTTTTTGATGTCGGCTATTTCAGATTTTATCTGGTCGCCATATTCATCCCATAGGGGCATTTCCACCAGTCTTTCATACTGGCGTTTGCCGCTTTGGCTTAGTGCATTTTTAGTTTCATCATCAGCAGTACCCATACATACTATGCCATGGTCGCCCACAGCCGCCGCAGCAGCACCAGTCAGTGTTGCAAAGTCCAATACCAGTTCTGGTTTGTATCTCTTTGCCCAGTGCAGTGCGTCTGCCAGTATCATACGGCCTTCAGCATCGGTGTTAAGCACTTCTACTGTTGCGCCGCTGTACATGGTTATTACATCGCCGGGCACGTATGCCTCTTCGCCGGGTCTGTTATCAGTAGCAGGTACCAGCGCTATTAAGTGTAGTGGCAGTTGCATTTTGGCTATAGCATACATAGCACAGCTCACTACTGCCGCACCGCTCATGTCGCTTTTCATGCGGTCCATAGAGTTGGGTGTAGGTTTCAGCGATAGGCCACCTGTGTCATATACCACGCCCTTGCCCACCAGTACTATTGGTTTTTTGTTCAGTGCTTTTTTAGGCACGTACTCCATTATGCTGAAGGTAGGTGGCTGCTGGCTTCCTCTATTCACTGCCAGTAGTCCGCCCATCTTTTCTTTTTCTATTCGTGCTTTGTTCAGTACAGTTACCTTGAAGCCCGCATCCTTACCCATTTCTGCTATCTCTTTGCTCAGTTGCTCTGCCGACAGATAGTTGAGCGGTTCGTTTACCAGTGTACGAGCTTTATAGATGGCATCTATGGTTATTTGCAGTTGACCTGCCTCTTTTACAGTAGCCGAATCTTTGGTGAACAAAATGCGTACCAGTGAATTCGTCTTCTTTTTTCCTTCGGTCAGGTATTTCAGAAACTGATAGTTGGCCAGTGCTGCACCTTCAGCCATTAGCAGTGCTGCATTGCTCACAGCTGTGCCATTGCATATTACTACTTCTGTCAGTTTGTGTTTGTTGCAGGTAGCAGTTAGTGTAGCACCTAGTTTTCTTAGGGCATCTGCAGTTTGCCACTCAGTTTTTTTCGACTTCAGCAGCACCACAAACATAAAGTTGCTGTATCGGTTCAGCGTCACAAAGTTCTGTTCCGTATCAAAGCAGTTGGTGGCATACTTACTTTCTTCTGGGCTAATGCCGGTAACCAGGCTCAGTTTTTTCACGTCATCTATTATCCATACGTAGCTGCCGCCTGTAGCTCTTTGTAATATTTTTATTTCCATGTCGTAAAATTAATGGACGAAGGTAGCGTTAAATCAAAAGTATTTTCTAAAATCACTAAATTACAAATACTTCCACCTTTCTGCTCTCACTCTCCTCAAGGTATTACCCCATATATTATTCAGGTTTTATCTTTTTCAAGTTTGTACTTTTGCCACATGTACACGCTCAAGAAAAGTTTAGGTCAGCATTTTTTGCACGACGAAAATATGTGCCGCAAAATTGTAGACCACATTACGCACACTACCGGCATGCAGTTATTAGAGGTGGGTCCGGGTGGGGGAGCACTTACTAAGTACCTGCTGCAGTGGACAGATATCAGCTACAAGGCCATAGAGATAGACGAAGAAAAAGTAATATACCTGCACAAAACATACCCTGTACTTAAAGACAAGATAATAATGCAGGATATACTGCAGGCTGATGCTCCTTTTGCTGATAAATTTAGTGTGGTGGGCAATTTCCCTTACAATATTTCATCTCCCATATTGTTTAAGGTGCTCGACTGGGAGCCTCAGGTTACAGAGGTCATAGGTATGTTTCAGAAAGAGGTGGCACTGAGGGTGGCATCAGGGCCAGGTTCCAAAGTGTATGGTATACTTAGTGTGCTCATGCAGGCGTTTTACAGTGTAGAGTATTTGTTCGATGTACACGAAAACTGTTTCACTCCACCTCCCAAGGTCAAAAGCGGTGTACTCAGGTTTACAAATCTCCACAATCCGCACAATATAAATAATAAAAGAAAATTTATAATTCTAGTCAAAGCAGCCTTCAATCAGCGCCGCAAAACACTACGCAACGCACTGAAAAGCATATTGCCACCCGGCGGGCTTGAAGGACCCCTGATGGACAAACGTGCCGAGCAGCTTTCCGTTGCCGATTTCGTAACCCTTTACAACAGTTATGGCAATGACTAAGGGTAAAGTACTCATTGCTGCTCCGGTACACCCAGTGCTTACAGACGGCTTAGCAGCTATGGGGTATCAGTGTGTACACCAAGAGGGTATCACTCAGCAGCTTGCTTTTTCACTCATTACAGACTGTGTAGGTGTTATTACCTCCACCCGTTTGCAACTCAATAAAGATTTGCTCCTTGCTGCCCCTCACCTAAAGTGGATAGGCCGCATGGGTTCTGGTATGGAGGTTATAGACCTTACTTATGCTGCTGAGCTAGGTATAAAGGTATTTGGTAGCCCAGAGGGCAACAGCAATGCAGTAGGCGAGCACGCATTAGGCATGCTGTTGGCACTCATCAGGCGCATAAGCTGGAGCCACACAGAGGTAAAAGACGGTGTGTGGAAACGCGATGAAAATCGTGGCTACGAGCTAGAGGGCAAAACACTGGGCATCATTGGTTTTGGTCATACAGGGGCTGCTTTTGCCCGTAAGTTATCGGGTTTCGATATGCAGTTGCTAGCTTACGACAAGTACACCCCCCACGCTATACCGCATTATGTACACAGATGCGAAACACTACAGCCCATATTCGATTCCGCCGATATCATTAGTTTTCACGTACCCTATCAAACTGATACCATACACTATTTCGATGCAGCCTTTCTAGCCGCCATGCAGCGTCCTTTTATACTTATTAATACTTCTCGTGGTCAGGTAATAGATACAGGAGTATTGGTGAGTGGGTTGCAATCTGGCAAAATCACAGGTGCCTGTCTCGATGTTTTTGAACAAGAACCTGTTACAAAAGCTACCGAACCACTGCACTCTCAGATACTGCAACTCACCTCCCTGCCCAATGTTGTTTTTACCCCCCATATAGCGGGATACACTTTCGAGGCATTGTACAAGATGAGTGCAACCCTACTCAGCAAAATCCCTATCATCTAATTCATTTATGCCTTTTTACCAAACACACATTATCATAATTTTTTTTTAACACAGACCCAAGATTATGTTATTGTTACACGTCTTTATATACAGGACCAGTATTTTTAACACTTAATTGTTAGGATATAGTCTAGGAAAGGAAAAGGGCAAATAAAATAATTGCGTTAGAAAGGTGACTTTTAACAGATTTTTTTATCTTTACGCCTCATTTGCTAATAATTTATTAATGTTGGATATGACACGTACACTACGTTATCTGCTTTTGTTTGTATTTACCGGGCTCTCTTTTGCCGCTTTTGCGCAGGGAGAAATAGGCGGTAAGGTGTTTGATGATAAGAAAGAGCCGCTTATCAGTGCAACGGTACAGATTTTTCAGGGGGGAATTTTGAAGGGAGGAAATGTTACCGACTTCGATGGTTTTTACCTTGTAAAACCCCTCGATCCCGGTAACTATGACGTGCTTGTTACCTATGCTGGTTACGATTCTATGATGATTACTAGGGTAATAGTGCAGCCTGGTAGCAGAACTACTCAGAACTTTACCATGCAGCGTGTATCTAAAGGACTTTCTGAATTTGTGGTAAAAGGATTCAAAAAAGCACTTGTTTCTGACAATGCTGGTAAAACAGTATTGACTGCAGATGATATCAAGGTACTACCTACTACAGAGGTATCTGATATGGTGGGTCTTGCTCCTGCCTTGTACCAGTCTCAGCGTGGTAGAGGTGTAAGTATGGGTGGTGCCCGTTCTTCTGGTACATTGTATATCATAGATGGTGTGCAGGTACAGAACATAGGCGATGAAGCCAACACTGGTATCAATATGGCACAGGGTGCGGTAGAGCAAATGGAAGTAATCACTTCCGGTATCCCTGCCAAATATGGTGACGTAGCTGGTGGTGTGGTAAACATCACTTCAAGAGGTGTAGCGCGCAAGACTACTGGTAATATCAGACTACAACAATCTATAGATGGTTACAACAACCGTTTCGCCTCATTCTCATTGGCTGGTCCGCTGTACAAGAAAAAAATTAAAGGCGATAGCGTTAACAAAAAACCAGTATTTGGTTTCGCCCTGAGTGGTGATTATTATGACGATCGCAACAGGTATCCTACTTACGATCAGCAGTATGTGATCAAAGACGAAAGACGCAAACAAATAGAAGCTAATCCACTACGTATACTTTCAGACAACAGTGGTGCTAGAATCTACAACTACGAGTCTAACTACGTTACTTTCAATGACTTGGAGCAACGCAAAATAGTTCCTAACAACAAAACACAAGATGCTCGTCTGAATGGTAAACTAGATTACCAAATCACTGACAACCTTCGTGTGATCACAGGTGGTATGATCAACTACGTAAACGATGACGAATGGTCTCGCCAAGGTAGTTTGATGGCTTCTGCAGGTACAACTGTTCGTAAAGATTTCACAGGTCGTGGTTTCATACGTTTCACACAGAAGTTCGGTAAAATGAACGATACTTCTTCTAGAAACAGCATTATATCTAATGCCTTCTATAGTGTTCAGGCCGATTTCCAACGTACACACACATGGCGCGAAGATCCACGCTTCAAAAAAGATTTCTTTAAATATGCTTACGTAGGTGAGTTCAAAGCAAGAGAAAGATCTAACATCTACAATCCATTCGGTTCAGATTCTGTTAGTGGTCGTAACGGTGTAGTGCTTTTGGGTTCTTCATCTAATGGTTATGATTTCACTCGCTCTGAAATAAACCCAATACTTGCCAACTACACTTCTCAGTATTACAACTCTCTTGATGGCAATGTACCAGGTAGCATTTTAGCTATACAAGCTAACAACGCTTTGGCTAACGGTGACATGCCTCGTACTACTTACAGCTTCAATGGTTCTCCGCTGTTCAATAGCCCAGGTCGTTCTATCGGTGGTTACTCTAACTTCCTTTCAGACCAATACGCTCTTGATGTTAACGCCTCTTTCGACCTTCAGGCTGGCAAAACCAAGCACGCTATCGAGTTCGGTTTGTATTATCAGCAGCGTATCATCAAGTCTTACAGTGCTAGCGCAAACCTAGGTGGTACTACTTCTATCTGGTCACAAATGAGAAACCTGGTAGCTACAGTAGATAACCAAAACCTCAGACTAGACCAACAGAATCCTATATTCCGTGTTAACGGTCAGGAGTATACTTATGTAGCAGGTGCTAATCCTGGTCAGGGTACTTTTTATGACAAAAGCGGTAATATAGCTAACATCATCCCTGGTCCTACCGATACAATCGTGTACAACCTCAAAAACATAGGTACTGGTTCTTTCGACAAAAACCTTCGTAAAAAATTAAATGTTGCTGACAATGCTATCGTTAACATCGACGAGATTGATCCTAACAAATTGTCTTTAGACATGTTCTCTGCAGATGAGTTGTTGAACATCAGTGGTAACGCTTTCGTTAACTATTTCGGTTATTCTTACACTGGTCAGCGTCAGTCAGGTGCAGTTAACTTCAACGACTTCTGGACACAAAAAGATGCCAACGGCAATTACACTCGCCCAATAGGTGCATTCACTCCTACTTACATCGCTGGTTACATTCAGGATAGGTTCACTTACAAAGATGTAAACTTCAATATAGGTGTACGTGTAGATCGTTATTCAGCTAACACTAAAGTATTGAGAGATCCTTATTCTTTGTATCCTGTTACTACTCTTGGTCAGGTTGCTGGTACTACCAACACTGTTAACGGTGGTATTCACCCATCAAATGTTGGTAAAGATGCGGTTGTATATGTAAGCGACAACCAGTCTACTTCTCCTACCATCATCGGTTACCGCAGTGGCAACACTTGGTTCGACCCAACCGGTCGTGTGGTTGAAGATCCAGCTGTGTTGAAACAATACTCTGATGGTCGCGACCCTCAGCCTTTGATTCCTTCTCAGTACAAAAACATCAACATGAGAGACAGTACTTTCAATCCTAACTTGTCTTTCACTGATTATTCTCCACAGGTTACTGTAATGCCACGTATCCAGTTCAACTTCCCTATATCTGATGTAGCTAACTTCTATGCTCACTACGATATATATGCTCAGCGCCCTTATCCTAACACTATCGGTAATGCTACTGCATGGGATTACTACCAGCTTTCTCAAGCAGCACCCACAGATCCAATCAACAATGCTAACCTTCGCTCACAGAAAACTTTTGACTATGAAGTAGGTTTCCAGCAGAAATTGACAGACCATTCAGCCATCACTATTACTGCATTCTACAAAGAGCGTAAAGACATGGTGAATCTAGTACCTTACCTTTATGCATTCCCTTACAGCTACCAGACTTTCGGAAACCGTGACTTCTCTACTACAAAAGGTACAACTTTGATGTATGACATGCGCGCCACTAACCACCTTAAAATGACTGTATCATATACATTACAGTTTGCAGAAGGTACAGGTTCTACTTACAATGGCGGTCGTGGTTTGTTGAACAACTTGATACTCGAAGGTTTACCAAACCTCCGTTACGTTACTCCACTTAACATCGACTCTCGTCACTACATAGCTGCAAATGTTGACTATCGTTTCTTTGATGGCGAAGGCCCTGTAGTAGCTGGTAATCACATTCTTCAGAATGCAGGTGCTAACCTTATTCTCAAAACAAGAAGTGGTGAGCCTTACACACGTTACTCTGATGCCCTTGGTCAAACAGTTGTGGGTGGTGTAAACGGTGCTCGTCTTCCATGGCACTTTGGTACTGACTTACGCATAGACAAAGACTTCGCACTGAAATTTGGTAAGAGAAACAAAGACGCTGTTGAAGGTGTAAAACCAAAACGTCCTAACTACCTTAAAGCTATCCTGATGATCAACAACCTGCTCAACACTCGCGAAATCTTGGGTGTACATGGTTACACTGGTCGTACAGATGACAATGGCTATTTGGTTTCTCCTTTTGGTCAGCAGTTTGTACCTCAGCAGGTCGATCCTCGTTCTTACACAGATCTTTACACTATCTACATGAACAATCCTGGTTTCTTAAACTATGCTAGGACTGTAGGTTTTTCACTTGAATTCAACTTTTAATAATTTTACAATATAACTTTACGGTTATGATTTTCAGAAATAAAATACAGTTTGTTCGCGCGGTTGTGCTGCTGGGTGTGATGGGATTAGCCAGCACGGTGAGTGCGCGTGAGAACATTGGAGCGAAACGCCCTGCCGCTCAGCTAAAAACCACTGCTGCGGCTTGTCAGCCAGCAAATTCAGCTATCGATCTTGACATCAACAACGTTCGTGCCCGTCTTATGACTGGTGGCGATATGTGGTGGAACAATAGTCAGGGAAATGCTGCCTATGAAGTTCCAAAGGGATCTGGTAGGCATGCGCAATTCGCTGCTTCTTGTTGGATAGGTGGTTTCGATCAGCAAGGTCAGCTAAAAGTGGCTGCACAAACTTATCGTCAGGATGGTAATGACTATTGGCCAGGTGCGCTCGATAATGATGGTAAAATTACCTCTGAACAGTGTGCTGCATGGGATAAGTTTTGGAAAGTAGACAAGTCTACTATCAAAAAATTCATTCAAGCGTACAAAATAGGTGGTGACCTCTCTTCTTCTGATTATGATGTCATCAATCAGTGGCCAGCTCGTGGCAACAATAATGTTGTGGGCCAGTCAGGAACTAAATTGTCACTCAATCCCAATAATACTTACGCACCTTTCGTAGATGTGAACGGTGATGGCAGGTATCAACCAGAGGAAGGTGAATACCCAGATATCACTGGTGACCAATACATCTGGTGGGTAACCAACGATGCTGGTAACGTGAAGCAGCAATCTCTAACTGCTGCAATGGGTATAGAAGTGCAAACAAGTGCGTTTGCTTATGCTACTCAGGACTTCCTGAACAACGCAACTTTCTATAACTATCGTGTTATCAATCGTGGTCCACTTACCATCGATAGTACTTATATCGCTGTGTGGGATGATGCCGACCTTGGTTACTATCTCGATGACTTCATAGGTTGCGATACTACAAGAGGTCTGGGTATCCTGTACAACGGTACTAACAATGATGGTGGTGCTGGTGGTAACGCTTCTAATACTTATGGATTGAACCCACCACAAATAGCCCTTGACTTCTTTCAAGGTCCAGTGCGTGTTACCAAGCGTCCAGGAAAAACAGATACTTCTGAGCAGTTGGACATGACCAACTTTACCTACTACAACAATGACCAAACCATCATTGGTAACCCAAGTAACGGTATACAGATTTACTATTACATGACTGGATCTATCAGAAATGGTGAGCGTTTCTCTTACGATTTCCAAGGTCCTGGTATACCATCTAAAGGTTATGGTGCTGGTCCGGTTTCAAACTTCGTATTCTGGGGCGATCCTTCCGACAATACACAGTGGTCTGAGTGTGCTTGCGACAACAACCCAGGCGATCGTCGTTTCGTGTTCTCTTCTGGTCCTTTCCAGTTGTTCCCTGGTGCTGTTAATGACATCACATTTGGTAGCATTTGGGCGTCAGGCATAGGTGGTTGCCCTAACACTAACTTCAAAACAATCAAAAATATAGATGATGGTGCTCAGGCGTTATTCGACAATGGTTTCAAAACCATTGAAGGTCCAGAGGCTCCAAGATTGGTAGTTCGTGAATTAGACAGAAGATTAGTTTTCTATATTGTAAACGATTACGGTAGCAATAACTATGGCGAAAACTATGGTCGCACAGATGGCAAGTACAATGACTCTCTTCAGTACCATCAGGTTGTTGTGAAATCTAAAGGTGTTAGCAACGACTCTTTGTATAAATTCCAAGGTTATCGTGTATTCCAGTTGGCTAATAGTCAAGTTACTTCTGCTGAGATATTCGATCCTAACACAGGTGAAATCGATAACAGCAAAGCAATCGAAGTTTTCCAGTGCGATATTACTGATAGCGTTACGCAAATAGTTAACTACGTGAAAAATATCACTGTAAGTGATACTACTCACAGTGCCCAAATCAAAGTAAAAGGTAGAGATAGTGGTATAGTTCATAGCTTCCAGTTAACTCAGGACCAGTTTGCATCAGGTAGCGATAAGAGCTTCGTTAACTACCGCAACTATTACTTTGTTGCTATAGCTTATGCATATAACAACTTCGCTCCTTTCAATGCTAAAAACACAGTTTCTACTCAAGATGTTCCTTATCTGGCTAGTGCACATGGTGCTGGTAACACAGACATCAGCGTTATAGCAGCTCTTCCAAATCCTGCCAATGGTGCAATGGGTACTGTAATTAATTCTGATTATGGTTCTGGTGTTGTTATCAAAAGAATACAAGGTATTGGTAACGGTGGAAACGAAATACAGCTTGATGAAGCGTCTGAAATGATAGCCGTTGAAAAAAATGCCGTAGCTCAGCCTACTTATATGCAAGGTCTTGGTCCAGTAGATGTAAAAGTTGTTGATCCAGTACGTGTTCCTGCAATGGATTGGGTTCTTCAGATACATGGTGACAACAGATTTGTAACAGGGTTCGCTAACTCTATCGACGGTATAGTAGACAGTGGTGCATGGACTCTTACAGGCTACACTAATGGTGTTGCAGTAGATACTATTTACAGCGAACGTTCTATTGGTACTCCTAACGAGCAAATACTTGAAAAATATGGTCTTTCTGTATCTATCAAACAAGTAGCTCCTCCAGGATCTCAGGCTAAAGGTTCTGCTAATGGTTATCTTACATCTGGTGTTACTTTCAACGATCCTTCTCAGCCATGGTTGTGGGGCGTACAAGATGAATCTGACAGTAGTTTCGCTAACTGGTTGAGAGCTGGTTCTACTAACTATTTCCTTTCTCCTTCGTCTACTAACCCTTGCTCTTTCAATGACAAAACATACGATCCTCAGTCTAACTTCGGTAGTATGCTACCTAACTTCTCTTCTATGAGAAGTACTTGGGGTCCTTACGGTCTTGCCGCCAATTTCTTTCAGGGTGGTGTATTCCAGGCTGGTCTGCCATGTGGTCATCACGTAGCTGCTTATCCGCTTACACTTAATCAGTTTAAATTATTGGGTGACGTTGATATTGTATTCACTTCCGATAAATCTAAATGGACTGCGTAGTTGTAGAAATGCAAGAAGATACTTCTCTTGCTGAGAACAAAGGACAGAAATTCTATCCACGTAAGCACAAAGGATGGAACCTAGAGTTCGGTTCAGATGGTAATACTCCTAAGTACTCTGAAAGTACAGAAGATGAAGGTATGTCTTGGTTCCCAGGTTATGCTGTTGATCAGAACACTGGCGAAAGATTAAATATCGTTTTCGGCGAAGATTCTTATCTATCAGGCGACAATGGTAACGATATGATATGGAACCCAACTGCTCCAAAAGGTACTAACGGCTTCAATCCTTTCGACTTCTCTATAGTATTTGGTGGTAAGCATTTTGTATACGTACTTAATAGCAAATACGATAGCGATAAAGTATTCTTGTCTAACGTTAAGCGTGCTACTCCTTCTAATACCTTCCTGCGTACTGCTTATTCTACTTTCCAATGGGTGGGTGTTCCTTTGCAGAATCCACAGGTTAAGATGTTGTCTCTTAAAGATGGTTTGATTCCTACTACTACTAGATTGAGATTCAGAGTAGACAGACCATACATGCCTTATGCAGCTACTGACACTAACTCAGTTTTTGCTACTGCTGGTACTTCTATAACAACTAACCAGGCAGCTAATCCTTACTACACATTTAGTACTAAAGATCTTGCCCCTACTGCGCTCAACAAAGATTCTGATCGTGACAAACTCATAAGCAGAATATATGCTGTGCCTAATCCTTACTATGGTTATTCTGGCTACGAAAAACCAAACAGTCGTTTCGATACCAAAATCAGGATTATCAATCTTCCTGCCAAGGCTTCAGTAAACATCTACTCTCTAGATGGTACATTGGTTCGTTCTCTTTCTAAGAGTGATCCAAACACATCTTTCTTAGATTGGGATATTCGCAACGCTGCAGGTCTACCAATAGCTAGTGGTATGTATATGATACATGTTAAGGCAGATGGAATTGGTGAAACTGTTATCAAATGGTTTGGTTCACTTCGTCCATTGGATGTTACCCAGTATTAATCTGATTTTAAATCCGGGCGGTTACCCCGCCCGGACTAATAAATAACTATTTTTCATACTTATGAAACAATTTTCGATAAAATCAATAGTTGCTTTGTGTGCCGTTGGCATGTCATTTAGTGCGTTTGCAGGCAACAAAGACCGTTCTGGTCAGGCAGGTGCTCCTGAAATGGTGATTAACCCCTGGGCCCGTACTACTGGTCTGTTTGGTCTCAATACATCGCACATAGGCGGGGTAGAGGCCATGAAAACCAACATCGCTGGTCTGGCGCAGGTTTCTTCTACAGATATAGGTGTTTCTAGAGGCGTGTATCTTAGCGGCACTAACATCAGTATCAATAACATTGCTATTGGCCAAAAGTTGGGTGAGGCGGGTGTAATAGGCATCAACCTTATGTCTATGAACTTTGGCGATATCACCAGTACTTCATATTTCGAACCAGAAGGCTTCGGTACTTACCGTCCTCAGTTCCTCAATATGCAGCTTGGTTATGCCAAACAGTTCTCTTCTCACGTAAACGCAGGTGCTTCTGCCACTTACGTTTCTGAGCAAGTAGGTAACATCACCGCTTTGGGTATTGCGTTCGAAGGTGGTATACAGTATGTTACTGGTAAAAGAGACAATTTCCACTTCGGTATTACACTTCGCAACTTGGGTAGCAACATGCGCTTCTCTGGTACAGGGTTCTCAGTAAATGCAGATAAGCCTCAGAGCTCTCCTACCTTCGCGGTTTCTCAAACTTATCCTGCTGATAAATTCTCTATGCCTACATACCTCAATTTTGGTGCGGCTTATGATTTCTATCTGGATGAAAACCACCTGATGAGTAAAGACAGTTTGCCAAAACACAAGCTGACTGCTATGTTCAACTTCCAGTCAAATTCATTCAATAATGACTATCTGGGTGCAGGTGTGGAATATTCTTTCAAAGAAATGATACAGTTACGTGCTGCTTATCGTTACGAAAAAGGAATAGGTAATCTCGAAACATCTACTACCATGTATTCTGGTATTGCAGTAGGTGCTACCGCTCAAAAGCGTCTGGGCGATGGCGGTCCTTTGGTTTCTATCGACTACTCTTTCCGTCCTACTCAGCGTCCTGCTAATGGCGTACACATGATGTCATTGCGTTTTTCACGCTGATTCTGATTTTTATCGTATTTTTACATTGCAACGCTTCTGTCTCGCAGAAGCGTTGCATTTTTTCTTATATTCATTTAAACTGTTGGAATATGTCTGATTTGAACTATCTCACCAAAGAAACTTTGGCGCAGATGAGAGAAGAGCTCAACAAATTAAAGTCCGTTGGGAGAGCAGAAATTGCAAGGCAAATTGCTGAAGCAAGAGAAAAAGGTGACCTTAAGGAAAATGCAGAATATGATGCTGCTAAAGAAGCTCAAGGTCATCACGAAGCTAAAATCGCACAATTAGAAGCTGTTATTGTATCTGCCAGAGTTATAGAGGCTAAAGATATAGACATAAGTAAGGTGTCTATACTCAGCAAAGTAACTGTCACTAATCTAAACAATAAAAAAACTGTTATTTATCAAATAGTATCTGAAACAGAAGCCGACCTAAAACAAGGTAAGATTTCAGTTACATCTCCTATAGGTAAAGGTTTATTAGGTAAACAAATAGGAGAAATAGCAGAAGTAACCGCCCCTAGTGGTACTTTCAAATTTCAGATCGAACATATCTCTATCTAGTATGGCAGGCATCTTTTCAAGAATCATATCTGGTGAAATACCATGTTACAAAATTGCCGAAAACGACCTGTTTTTTGCATTTCTTGATATTGCACCTATGTGCGAAGGGCATGTACTGATAGTACCTAAAGTAGAAACTGATAAGTTTTTCGACCTAAACGAGGAAGTTCTCGCTGGCTGGCTATTATTTGCAAAGCCTATAGCTAAAGCAATTGAAAGATCTTTTGCCTGCAATAGGTGTGGTATCAGTGTAGTAGGGCTAGAGGTACCCCACGCCCACATGCACTTAGTGCCCATCAATAGTGCTGATGACCTCAATTTCACCAGACCAAAATTAAAACTAACACCTGAGCGTATGTTGCAAATACAATCATTGCTCGTAGCGGCGCTAAATGGATAAATAGTTGCTCGTATAATACAACTAGTACAGCCTAACTGTTATCAGTTGGGCTGTACTGTTTTTGGTCCCTTTACTTCCGGAAATTCTTTGTCACTTTTACATCCTTTTACTTTGCCTGTTTTCCAGGCTTTCATATCTGCTTTGTAGAAGGGTATATTGCGCTCCGTTAGCGACTCATTGTCCATTTCACTAAGGTCTGGGCTACCTGCATTGACCCATGCTGTGTACCAAAAATCTGCTGTAAACTGAATAGCTAATCTCATTTGTTTTTCTACCATGCCATCCAGCAATTCATGATATATATGGGCATACTCATAATTGTGTATAGGTTGTCTGAACTTGTTTTTCAATGGTTTGCCATCATTACCCATTACGTATTGTTTATCTTCTGGGTTGTCATTTTTCATTTTACGCTCAAGTTTCAGCAGCGTTTCTATTTTTGCATAGCTACTGTCTATCATACCCCACGTAGCCTTTTCTACATTTTTTATGTATCTGGCTTCACCGGTGTACAATTTGTAGTTTTTTCCAAATAGCTCTGGCAACTGCGACTCCCAAAAGGCATGTATTCCTTGTTGTCCCGTTAGCTGTCCATTATGGTTGATGGTTGTGTGTAGTGGCATGTGTGCATCACCTATATAGTGTCCCAGATCTGCTGCCAGAAAGAGTATTTCTGTCTTTCTCTTCTGTTTGAAGGCAGTAGTTAGTTTGTCCATCATATCCTGTATGTGCCAGGGTAACGTACCATATCTATTTACACTGTCTAGGCTATATTTCGCTATAGCTTCTTCCAGTGTTCTGGGCATAGGGTCGTTTTTATAGTCATATTTTTCAAGGTCTATATAGTGTCTGGGCCCTTCAGCTTTGTCGCCCATGGTGTACTTGCGCAGATCAGGCACGGTCGATTCTTCTACTATATAGTCTACATGGTTATAAAAAAACATACCCATTTCCTGAGGCAATGCAAGTACTGCACCTTTGTTAATGTGGTTGTGCCCCCATGTGCCCCAGCCGCGCACTACAGATACACTACTGGTAATGAGTAGTAAAACAGCAGAAGAAACTAAAATAGTCTTTTTCATAACCCTATGTGAATATGACAGTAAACATACTACTGTTCATTCAAATACCATAAAATCACAAAGGTATTATTAGCACACATAACGGTTACTTATTATCAGCTAGGGCCATTACCGCTTTACGCTTAGATGCTATACGCACTACCAGTGCACTGGTGAACACTACCATGATGCCTAAAAGCACAATAGCTGGCTTGTCTTGCAAAAGCCATATAATGCCAGTAAGCACCACATTGGCAATGGCTATCACCGCCACCGCACCACTATGGCTGAAGCCAGCATCCAGCAAATAGTAATGCAGATGGGTACGGTCAGCTTGGAGGGGGGAAATCCCTTTTGATGCCCTTAGCACAAAAACTCTTAGGGCATCAAAAACAGGAATGAATACAAGGCTTGTCAATACTAATAGGTGATTGTTTGATTTTTCTAATCCTGTGAACTGAATATCATGAGCTATAATTCTCAGGTATATTGCAGATAAAGTAAAAATCATAAACCCAAGTAGCATAGATCCAGTATCGCCCATGTAGATGCGTGCGGGCGCTCTATTATAGTAAAGCAGCCCCATAGTAGCACCCGTAAGGCTAAAGGAGATACAAGCCATATTGGTAGCCCCATTAGCTGCAAACAAAGCTCCCAACATACCTGTATAAAGTATAGCTAGTGTACACGCCAACCCATCTATGCCATCCATAAAGTTGAACACATTGATGAAGAACGTACACAGAAATATTGTACCACCCACACTTACCCAATAAGGCAACTCTCCAATGCCCACTAAACCCTGTAATGATGTTATGCGAATATCAGCAAACAGTACAGGTAAACTAGCTGCTAATAGTTGCGCCAACAGTTTTTTGGAGGGACGCATATTCATGATGTCATCATAAATACCTGTAAAAAACAGTAGGACTGATGCAGCAATAATAGGGTAGGCATGCATATCTATAAAGAATGCTGCTACTACCATATAGCCCACAAATATTCCTATACCACCCAGACTAGGTATCTCTGCACCATGTATTTTCCGAATGTTATCGGGAATATCAAAAAGCCCTTTGTGACGAGTAATAAAGATGATCTTTTTAACAGCATACATACTGATAATGGCAGACAATAGCACAGCAGCACTGTATAGCAGGTATGTGGGCATATCGTGTATCATCAATGGTTATAACGTAGGGTCTAAGTATTTATTTTGATAAGAAATAACGAGTGAACGAATATAGGTTAAATCCACTCTTGCCTATCTCAGATTCAAGGGCTGTTTTTATACTTAATTGACTGATGCCTCTCATCTTGTGAGCCTGTATCAGTTGCCAGCATTTTTCGGTGAGCAGGTGCAGGCGTTTTTCGGGTATGTTGTTCAGATTTATCAAGTATTGTTCTATGGCTGCTGCCAGTTCAGCCACGCCAGTGTTTTGGGTAGCTATGGTTTTGAATACTGGGGTTTCATCATCACCATTGGCTTTTTCATGAGCCATTATACGCAGGTTTCTGTACAGTCCTTCAGCCCCATCTCTGTCTGCTTTATTCACCACAAACAGATTGGCTATTTCCATTATGCCAGCTTTTAGCGTTTGCACCTCATCACCTGCTTCTGGTACTAGTGTCACTACAGTGCAGTCGGCAAGACCAGCTATTTCCACCTCGCTTTGCCCCACACCCACCGTTTCTACTAGCACTATATCAAATGGGGCTTCTTTTACAATGTCCGTCACCTCTATTATACGTGCACTGAGCCCGCCCAAAGCACCACGGGTAGCCAATGAACGGATATAGATATTAGGATTCGTGTAAAACTCACTCATCCTTATACGGTCGCCCAGCAAGGCGCCATAATTGAACGGTGAAGATGGGTCAACGGCTATAACGGCTATTTTTTTATTTTCTTTTATCCAGTGGTGCAGCAGTGCATTTACAAGTGTACTTTTGCCCGCGCCCGGAGGGCCGGTTACACCTACCACCCGTGCTTGCCTGTTTTCGTGCAGGTGCAGCAGCAGGTCTTCATAGCCATCCAGTTCGTTTTCTACTATGGTTATGGCCCTTGCTATCGCTGCAAAACTACCTTTCCTTATCTCCTGATATAGTGTATCGATGTTGCTTTGCACTAAATATTCGTTTTCTGCGTTTTCTAAAGGTAACAGTATCTGACTTGTGAGCAAAAGTAGTTTTCTAAACGATAAAATGTATGACAAATCACGTATTGCGCTGATTTGCATATTGGGTATGTTTGCAGGTTTTCTTGTCTCTAGGGTGGCGTTGTCCATTTCTATGTTTCTTTTTGGCATCAATGCCATCCGCGATGTGCCACCTCGGCAGTGGCTCCGTCAGCGGTGGTGGCTGCTGGGGCTGGTGTGGGTGGCTATGTATGCCCTGTCTTGGTTTTGGTCAGATGGTAAGGGCGAATGGAGCAATCACCTCCAAACCAAATTGCCTTTCCTCCTTTTACCACTCGCATTTTCTTATCAGCCTAAGTTCTCGCCCCGTCAAATTCAAATATTTACTTTGTCAGTAGCAATCATGCTTATAGGCTCAGCAGGCTACACCATATCACATTTTTTCATAGACCCACATTTTTACATCAACGAGTACAAGGTGTCGCACATGCTGCCCACCCTGCCCAAAAACGACTACATACGCAGCAGCATGACAGCCGCACTATTTGTGATATGGTGCATTTATGCCTGGCCACAGCTCACCCACAAGCGCATTAAGACACTGGTAGGTGTGTGTGTAGCCCTGCTGGTGGCATACATACACGTACTGGCTGCCAAAACCGGTCTGCTATCATTTTATCTTTTTGTAGCAGCTTGGGGTATTTATTTGTCCTTTGGCAAGCAACGACTGCTGGGGCTAGCGGTTATTATAGCCATACCGCTCACGGTTACACTGGCGCTCAAACTCATTCCCACCCTCCGGGAGCGTGCCACTTACATAGGCTACACCATATATATGTACAATCACGGACACCGCACAGCTATGCTGGGCGATATTGCCCGCCTCATATCTTACGACCTCGCTTCCGACATCATAGCCCAGCACCCCCTCACAGGCGTAGGCACTGGCGATATGAAGGCAGAGATGGATACCCTGTACTTTCAGCGCCACCCCGAGATCGACGAACATGGCAGGCTGCTGCCTCACAATCAGTTTTTGGTAGTGGGGCTGGGCTGCGGTGTGCCTGCCATGCTGGTATTTATAGCCTGGATACTAGCACCACTGCGCCGCCTTCGGCGCAACAGACAAAGCTTTTTCTTTGTAGTGGTGTGGCTCATACTACTGGTGCAGCTACTCATAGAGCCCGTACTAGAGGTGCAGTTTGGGGTGTTTGTGTACCTATTTTTTCTGCTGCTGCATCTGCAAGAGCTAGGCAATACCGTTGCCGCTCAGCCTCCCAAACCTACAGCACCATCCACCAGTTAGCGGTTTATTACTTACTTTAGCACTTCTGGTTATCACTCAGGTATTCACACAGTATGTATCTATCTCCCAAATCGTGGCTGCCATTACTTGCACTTTTGCTGCTAGCGGTGCCATTGTTTTACCTCAACATACACAACACGCACTCTGCCGGCGGAGATGACTATGCACTCTACATCAACGAAGCCCAAAACATAGCCACCGGCAAACCTTGGTACCAAACCAACTACCTCTTCAATCCCTACAACAACTGCTACTCACCCCCACACTATCCACCCGGCTATCCACTACTGCTGGCACCCATTGTTAAGCTATGGGGCATAGGCATTCAGCCATTTTGTTACTTCAACTCTGTAGTGGCGCTCTGCCTGCTGCTCACCATCTACTACTATCTGCGTCGGCACATGAGCACCGTAGCTGCTATTTGCATAGCCGTGCTCATTACCTACAGCGGGCAGATGATAGGGCTCAAGCAAGCTGTGTTGTCCGACACCACGTGCCTGTTATTTGTCATGCTCTACCTCACTGCCCGCCAGCACCGCAGCAATAGCTGGGGCCGTGTAGCCCTTCTCGCCGCCTGCGCTGCTATGGCCATACTCATACGCACCCAGTCAGTATTACTCCTACTGGCAGAAGGGTTAATGATGGTACATGCCTTTGTCATAGATACCTACACACACAAGCGGCTCCATCTTCGCCTGCTAGCCCAGCACAGGTCATGGCGCATCATAGGGCTAGCAGTGCTTATGGGGCTGGTGCTCAACAAACTCATTTTTCCTGCACCATCTACCGCATCAGGTTTTTATACAGCCTTTCTGCTCAGCACACTCAGCAAAGGGTTACTCACTATAGTGCGCGATAATGTCAATTTTTATCTCGAGTCCATCACCAGTTTTTTTCATTACGATACCGAAAACAGTATCCGCACTGCCCTCGTCACCCTCATCAAGAGTGCTGGCCTACTGCTATGTTTTATAGGTTTTGGGCTCACCGCCGCCCGCAAACTCACCTTCGAGC
>CAZRPA010000046.1:0-22186 GCA_964601855.1 uncultured Flavipsychrobacter sp.
GTCAGTCGGAGTCACGACATCCCCCAACCGGAAAATGCATGCAAACCGGAAAAGTGAATAGTATTGATAATCAACGACTTAAGTACCAAAACACATGAAAACACCGGCAATAGAGCCGGCACACAGCCCCTTCGGCTGTCCCTCCGCTCTCGCACTGTTTCTCGCACTAACAAACCAAATATGATCAGACACAACACAAAGCACCAAAAGCTACTTTTTAATGATCAGCGAAGGCTTCATACGCTGGGTCACCTTCTTACCCAACCGTATAAATGGCAGCTCCACAAAACGATGCATTAACGTTGCCGCTATTACCACACACGTCAGCACTAAAGCAGTAGACACCAGAAAAGCAGGCAACTTGTACTGATGTTTTTGCATATATGGCTCCAAATACACATACACCACCTCTATCACTACTAGGTGTACAAGGTACAACGAGTAAGATATTTTACCCAAAAACAACAATGCCTTATGCTCCAAAAATCGCTGCACACTGCGGAAATGCAAAATTGCCACCAAAAACACAAAACAAGAAAGCGTAGTATAAGTGAAAAAATCTATACCCAAGTAGTTGGCAACAGTTTTATAATCGGGTCCCAATGGCGAAATACCATCAATATGCCTGATAGAAAACAACACTATAGATGCTAATATGATAGGAACTCTGTATTTATACCACTTGGTCAGCTTAAAACTGTCACTCACAATAGCCGAATAATTAGTAGCCGCCATCATCCCAAACAAAAACATATAGCTACAGTTTATCTTATCGCCTATTATCAGTGTCACCACTATCAGGTAGGGTATGTATTTTTTGTTATTGAGGGCCAGTGCTATATAAAAAGGCATCAAAAAAGAAGCGGCCATCTCTAGCGTCAGTGTCCAGCCAGCATAATAGTACTTATTATGATAACGAAGCATAAGTGCTTCCTCCCAAAACTCAGTTTTATTAAATATAAAAATATTAGTCAACCCCTCAAAGTTCAATTCTCTCCGATGCGAAAACAATACCGACAAAACAATAATAATAAAATAGGGCGGAAACAACCTAAAAGCACGACTCACAAAAAACTGCTTCACATCCATAGACTTTTCCAGTACTATATATTTGTAAGACAGCACAAAACCACTCAGTACAAAGAAAAACGAAACAGCATCATTGCCATTAAATACCAATAACGGATAATGCACATTTAATCTTTCCTGATAATTCCGACATATAAAATGATCAAAAAACACCATCAAAGCAGCAATACCCCTTGCAGAGTCTAGATATTTCAGATGTTGATCGGGTCTATTTATACTATCGTTGGTCATCAGCTATCAATAATTATATGCTTGCAAGGTAAAAAAACTGCCGAATATTATGGTTGAATAATAACAGCAGTCAGTTGTTTATAAAAAATAATATCATAGCTACTTCAAGTTGTGCGTACTCATATAATTTTGTACCTCTTTCAGCCCTCCAGCAGCCGCTTTTCGCAGTAGCGTCAGCCCCTTTTCTTCATTTTTTTGTATGCCAGTACCCTCATACAGCATCACCCCTAGGCTACCAGTAGCCAGTAGGTCTCCCTGATTCGCAGCTTTTTCATACCATTCGGCAGCCATTTCATAGTTCTGTCTCACCCCCAGCCCGTAGTAGTATAGCCTACCCAGCCTGCATTGTGCCCCTTTATGCTGCTGTTTTGCCGCCGCCTGATACAGTTCCACAGCCTCATCCAGATCCTTCTCTACAGCCCCTGCTATGCCCGTTTCGTGCATCTGAGCCAGTATATACTGTGCCAGCACATTGCCCGCTCTAGCAGCCTTATGAAACCATTCTGCTGCCAGCTTATAATCTTTAGCAAGCCCACCCAGCCCAAAGTAGTACATACGCCCCAGGTTATTCTGGCTAGTAGCATCCCCATTAAACGCCGATTTTCGATACCATTTTAGGGCTTCTGCAGTGTCGGGCTTAGTGGCTATACCCCGCTCCAGCATCCAGCCCAGCATACCCTGCGCCACCGCATTACCCCTCTCCGATGCCAGTCTATACCACCTCAGCGCCTCCGTATCGCTATGCTGCACCGCAAGCCCCTTTTCATACATCCTACCCACATTCAGGTAGCCATAGTCATATTGCTTATCTGCCGATAGTCTGTACCATCTCAGGGCTTCTTCATAGTCCACATTCACCCCCTTGCCATTTTCATACATATTACCTATGCTGCATTCACACCTGGCATTGCCCTGAGCCGCACTTTTTCTATACCATTTCAGTGCCTCTCTATTGTCTGTAGCCAGCCCTGCCAACGCATACTCATACATATAGCCCACATTGCACTGTGCCTCAGCATCACCTTTTTCAGCAGCCATCTTATACCATTTCAGTGCTTCAGAGTCATTTCTGGGTATCCCCAATCCTTTATGTAGTATATCTCCAAGGTCTACCTGTGCCGCTACACTACCACCCATGGCCGCCTTATATAGCGAATCATAAGATCGCTGTGCCACCGCACTACCCCAACACATTAACGTAACCAATAACAATATTAAACAGACCCTTTGTTTCATATATACCACTTGACTGTATAAAAATAGGCTATCTTATCGTTCTACACATAACTCAAGTCGGGTAAAAAAGTTTTCCATTTATTGTAAAAACTTTAAGTGTAGCAATCGTAACTTGCAGCATACACACATTCATATCATGAACAAGGCAATAAAAGGTATTGGAATCGGTGCACTTTCAGCACTCATATTACTACAACTATACAGACCAGCCAAAAACACAAGCACCACCACTGGGCCCAATGATATAGTAGCTGCCCATCAAGTACCAGAAAATGTAGCCAATGTTCTGCATCAAGCATGCTACGACTGCCACAGCAACAACACCAACTACCCTTGGTACAGCAATTTTCAGCCTGTGCGCCTATGGCTCGACGACCATGTACACGAAGGCAAGGAAGAACTAAACTTCGCTGAGTTTGCCACATATACCACTAAGCGCAAACTGAAAAAACTAAAAGAAATAGTAGAAGAAGTAGAAGAAAGTGAAATGCCGCTTAACAGCTACACATGGATACATAAAGAAGCAGTACTTACCCCAGAGCAAAAACAAACCATCATAGATTGGGCTAAAGGACTATCGCTCAAGATAAGTATGGAGGGCGGTGTAGCACAATAATTTTTTTTCAAACATAACACAAAGGGCAGACCGTAAAAAGTCTGCCCTTTTGCTTTGTTATATATTACTACTTTCAGCTACTAATTGTTGGCAGCAGCAGACTGTTGTTTGTTTAGCACTTTCATTACTTCAGTATAGCTTTTCCAGTTTGTATTAGGATTAGCCTGACGTAGTGAGCTGGATATTACCACCATTCTGAATGTAATATTGCCCGGAAAAGCAGGTTCTGTGCCATCTGAGTTTTGTATGTAAATAGAGAATCCACCATCATAAAAATTGAAAACTGTAGATGTTTTTCCATTAATATCTGGCAATGGCGACCACTCATTCAGGCCATAACTCTTAAAAATACTTACTATCCCAAAATCCACGATATCAGATGTAATATCAGCACTCGTAAAATCAGCAGAATAGGTATTACCAGTTCTAGACCATGACGATACTGCAAACGGGTTAGAACCTATTACATTAGCATTACCCTGTGGCCCTTGCTGACCCTGTGGCCCTTGTGGACCAACTGGTCCTACTCTGGTGCAACCTGTGGCAACTAAAGTAGCTGCTGCCAATAACATCAAAACTATTTTTTTCATTACTTTTTTTGTTTTTCCACCCGGCTCATAAGTGGTAGTGAGAGAACGATGCGGTGAACCAAGGTAATAAACCCACGCTTCTGTGTTGAAGACAAATTTAGTGCCAATTTATTGAAGCGCAGTTGTTAAAATTGTTAGATATTCGTTGTCTGTTATGCACTTATGGTATTTAGGTGAAGTTGACCCCATAACTTTGGCACTACATTTTTCTCAAACATGAATTTCATAAAGCTGCAAATACTTATTGTGCTACTAGTGGTAACTTGTTGCAGCCTATCAGCTAGCGCTCAAAATGCAGAAACAACTAACGTAAATACAGAGAAAAAAGCCACCAATACCCAAGACACTACCCTAACTAAAAAAACAAAATGGCAACCCAACCCCAAAAAAGCGGGTCTCTATGCTGCTCTGGTACCAGGGCTGGGGCAGGTATACAACAGGCAATACTGGAAACTACCAATAGTGTATGGTGGGCTGGCAGTAGCTGGGTACATGGTAGTATTCAATAGTAATGAATACAATACCTACCGCAAAGCATACATAGGCAGAATCAACAACCCCTATCCTACCGATGAATATGTAGGGGTCTATAACACAGAGCAACTAAAACAAATACAAGACGATTACAACCGCTCACTGAATATGAGTGTACTCTTTGCCAGCGTAGGCTACCTGGTGCAGGTTCTAGATGCCATCACAGCCGCTCACCTGCGCAACTTCGATATATCGCGCGATATTTCTATGCAAATGAGACCTGTTGTTACTCCAATGGGTGGAGGCATAGGCTTGGTCATGAATTTCAAGTAGTTTATTGCAGTTTTGTAGCTATTACACGTTTATATTTGTACATAAATTTTCCCGTTTGAGTACCATTATCAAAGTAGGTGCCGTTAGTTACCTCAACACCAAACCGCTGCTATATGGCATAGAGCACAGTAACATCATCAACGAAATTGAACTGTCGCTCGACTACCCTGCACTACTGGCGCAGCAATTAAAAAATGGTGAAATAGATATGGCTTTGCTACCTGTAGCCGCCATACCGAGAATAGAAAATGCACGTATAGTGGGCAAATATGGTATAGCCACCGATGGAGATGTAGTGTCGGTAGCCATTTTTAGCAACGTACCAATTGAGGAAGTGACAGATATATACCTAGATTATCAGTCTCGCACATCTGTACGGCTAGCACAACTTCTGCTGGCGCAATACTGGATAAAAGATATCACCTACCATCAGGCACCTACAGACTATATCTCTAAAATAGACGGAAATACAGCAGGCGTTATTATAGGTGATAGGGCATTACAACAACTACCCAACTTTAAATATGTGTACGATTTGTCCGCTGCATGGAAATCATTCACTGGTCTCGATTTTGTTTTTGCAGCATGGGTGTCTAACAAACAATTACCTGCAGGTTTCATGGAGCGGTTTGATGCTGCTAACGAAGCTGGTCTGCAACATATAGATACGGTGATAGCACAAAATCCCTTTCCTGCTTACAGCCTTGATGTATATTACAGAAAAAACATACAGTACCTGCTGGACGAAAGCAAACTAAAAGGACTCAGCACCTTCTTGCAGATGATACAATAAGTACTTCAACAATTTTCAACAATAAGCATACATAAACAAAAAAATATACTACAATGAGTCAGGTACAGGAATTTAACGATTATAGAGCAAAGATGAATGAGGTGATTCTGGGCAAAAACAACAAAGTCATCAATAGATTGTTTAACCTAGACACCAATACTTATGCCGACGGTGCCATAAACACACGCACCAAAGAAATGCTGGGTCTTGTAGCCAGTATGGTGCTGCGTTGCGACGACTGCATAAAATACCATTTAGGTAAGTGCCACGATGAAGGCATTAATACAGAAGAAATCTACGAAATATTTGCGGTGGCAAATATTGTAGGTGGTACTATAGTAATACCCCACACACGCCGTGCTGCCGAATACTGGGAAGAGCTGATGCAGAACAGCAAATAATACAATATGTTATTGCAGACATTCTGCTGTAACCTATATTTCACGTTAATAACTACACACAATGAGTAAAACCATATTGATTACCGGTGCTACATCGGGTTTCGGAAAAGCTATTGCAGAGCGTTTTGCTAGCAACGGATATACAGTTTGTATCACAGGCAGGAGAGCTGATCGCCTTCTAGAACTTGCCGAAAATCTCACTGCCCAGTATTCAGTAAAGGTTATACCATTGGTGTTTGATGTGCGCGAAAGTGCACAAGTGATCGCCGCTATAAACAATCTAAAAAAACAGATTGACCATATAGACATCCTTGTCAACAATGCTGGTTTGGCAGCCGGATTATCTACCATAGACGAGGGCAACCTTGACGATTGGGAGACAATGATAGACACTAATGTAAAAGGACTACTCTACGTAACCCGACAGATAGCCCCTATGATGCGCGAGCAAACCAATGGACATATTATCAACATTGGCTCTACAGCTGGTAAGTCTGTATATAAAAACGGCAATGTGTATTGTGCTACCAAATTTGCGGTAGATGCGCTCACACAGGCTACGCGTATAGACATGCTGCCTTATGGCATTAAAGTTACTGCCATCAACCCCGGCATGGCAGAAACAGAATTTTCGTTGGTTCGGTTCAAAGGAGATGAAGAGCGTGCCAAAAACATGTATAATGGTGTAAATGCACTACAAGCTGTAGACATAGCCGACATAGTATGGTACTGCGCCACACTGCCACCTCATGTATGTATCAACGACCTTACCGTTACTTGCCTCACACAGGTAAATAGTTTTTACAACATAAAAGAAGCCGACAGAATAGTAAAAAAGTAAATAGCGCTATTCCCCAAAACCAAACAACATGAGCCACATCAACACCAGAACCATCACTGCTGCCGATAACGCATCCATTGCTGCTATTATACGCGCAGTACTGACAGAGTTTGGTGCCAACAAACCCGGCACTGTTTACTACGACCCTACTACCGATGATCTTTTTTCGCTCTTTTCGGTACAAGGTTCGGCATATCGTATTTTGGAAATAGATGGCAAAGTAGTGGGTGGGTCTGGCATTTACCCAACCCAAGGTCTGCCCGATGGCTGCTGCGAAATAGTAAAACTCTACCTATTGCCCGAAGCCCGCAACAAAAGCCTAGGTAAAATGCTCATAAACGAGTGTTTTGACATAGCTAGAGAAAACGACTACAGTCAGGTTTATCTGGAAACCCTCCCCGAACTTAGCAATGCAGTAAAGCTGTACGAAAAATGTGGTTTCACCTATTTGGACAAACCGATGGGCAATTCTGGTCACTTTGGCTGCGACCTATGGATGATTAAAGACCTGTAATCAGTTGTTTATTGATATCTGGGATGATATTTTTCTAATGTCTCTCTCAGGTAGGTTCTGTCCAGATGGGTGTATATTTCGGTAGTGGTTATACTTTTATGCCCTAGCATTTCTTGCACTGCTCTCAGATCTGCCCCACCCTCTACCAGATGTGTAGCAAAAGAATGACGCAATGTATGCGGATGAATATTTTGCTCTATACCTGCCTTCTTAGTCAGGTCTTTGAGTATCAGAAAAACCATTACCCTCGATAATGAGCTACCTAACTTACTTAAAAAGACAAAATCTTCTTGTCCTTTTTTTATGTTGCCCATCATAGGACGCACATGGGTGATATACAACCTTACATGTTTGATGGCAGCATCTCCTATTGGCACAAGCCTTTCCTTATCGCCTTTACCTATTACTTTTATGTACCCCACGTCCAGGTACAACCCCGTCAATCTGAGCGATGTTAGTTCACTCACCCGCAACCCACAACTATACATTACCTCCAGCATTGCACGGTTTCGCACACCATCGGGTTTGCTGTGGTCTATAGCAGCTATCAGTTGTTCTATTTCTTCTATACTCAATACATGGGGCAAGGAGCGTTTAAGTTTAGGCGCCTCCAGCATATCTGTAGGGTCAGTATGTATCACCTCTTCAAGCAATAAGTAGCTATAAAAGGACTTGATACCACTTAGTACCCTGGCTTGTGTGGCTACAGATAGTCCCAGTTCTGCTATGGTTTGCATCAACGACTGCAAATGCTGCAATTGTACTTTTTCAGGTGCCAGTCCCTCATATTCAGTTTCCACATGCCGTTGTAGCATTTCCATATCACGTATGTATGCCTGAACAGTATTGTCAGACATTGACCGTTCCAGTTGCAGATATGCCTTAAATCCTTTTAGGTATGCTTGCCACATTATGTGTTCAAAGCTACAAAAGGAAACCATAGCTACAGAGTTTTTATAATTCTCCCTTTCTGCTACTGCTATATGATTTTCATCATTAGTTGTCTAATAGAAGATGAACTAACTTTGAGGCACAACAATTCACCTTGCCATGAAAGACATTGAAAATGTAGCAGACATTCAATTACTCGTCAATACATTTTACGACAGAGTAAAGGTTGACGAAAAAATAGGATACATCTTCACTCAAATCATAGGCGAAGACTGGAGCCATCACCTACCCATAATGTACAATTTCTGGAACATGGTATTGTTCAGCGCTCCAGGGTATGTGGGTAGTCCAGTAAAAAAACATGTAGACCTTGACAAAAAAATGCCACTTAATAAGGAACATTTCGACCATTGGCTGGTATTATGGACAGATACTATCGATAGCCTTTTTGCAGGCGAAATAGCCGATATGGCAAAAAACAAAGCTACACTTATGGCAAACCTCATAAATATGAAGGTAGAAATGGGTAGATTAGGTTTTGAAACCCTTAATTGATTTGATTCACTACCAACACTTACTTCATGCAACAAGTATCCGGACAACTCATTGATCTTTTCCAAAGACGCACCTATCCTGCAATTATAACAATAGAAAATGGCATTATTGCCGATATCACCGAAACCGCCACAGCACCTGATCATTACATACTACCTGGCTTTGTAGATGCTCATATACATGTAGAAAGCTCCATGCTAGTGCCTACTGCGTTTGCAAGGCTGGCTGTGGTGCATGGCACAATAGCCACAGTGTCAGACCCACACGAGATAGCCAATGTTTGTGGTATGGAGGGCGTGCAATACATGATAGACAACAGCAAACAAAGCCCTTTTAAGTTTTTCTTTGGTGCGCCATCATGTGTACCAGCTACGGCTTTCGAAACTGCTGGAGCTACGCTCGATGTTGCCGCTGTCGCTACCCTGCTACAAAACCCCGACATATGGTACTTGTCTGAGATGATGAATTACCCGGGAGTATTGCACAAAGACCCGGAAGTAATGGCAAAAATAGCTGCCGCCCATGCCGCAGGCAAACCAGTAGATGGCCATGCCCCGGGGCTAAGAGGCGCCGATGCTACTGCTTATGCTGCTGCGGGTATCACTACAGACCATGAATGTTTTACTCTAGCCGAGGCACTGGATAAGGTAAATGCTGGTATGCACATCCTCATTCGCGAAGGTAGTGCTGCTAAAAACTTTGATGCCTTGGCAGACCTCATAAGGCTACACCCAGATAAAGTAATGTTTTGCAGCGATGACAAACACCCTGATGAACTAGAACTAAACCACATAAATGCTCTCGTAAAAAGGGCTCTTTCTATGGGTTTCGATCTGTATGATGTACTGAGAGCCACCTCTGTCAATCCGGTGGCGCACTATCATCTGCCTGTTGGGCTGCTACGAAAGGGAGACCCTGCAGACTTTATTAAAATAGACAACATACTGAATTTCAGCATTTTACAAACAGTAATTGACGGAATAGTTGTATCTGAAGATGGGAAAAGCATGTTGCCCGCAATACACGCTACGACCATCAACAACTTCAACACTAATAAAAAAACAATCCAACAATTTCATATCCCAGCACCAGCACCTCAATGCACCATCAGGGTGATAGAGGCTATAGAAGGTCAACTGGTCACAAACCAACTGCAACTGCCTGCCAAAATTAAAGACGGACTTATAATAAGTGATGTAGAGAGAGACATTCTGAAAATGGCAGTAGTAAACCGCTACCAGCCCGATGTGCCCATAGCATTAGGATTCATACACAATATTGGCCTCAAAACAGGTGCTCTAGCATCTACAGTAGGGCATGATTGTCACAATATCATAGTAGTGGGTGTAGACGATGAATCTATGTGCGCTGCCGTCAATACACTTATTGACTGTAAAGGAGGTATTGCTGTCACTGTGCCAGGCACAGGCACTGAGTACATGGCATTACCAGTAGCTGGGCTAATGTCGGCCGAAGATGGGCACATTGTGGCAGCACAGTATACCCATATTGACAAAAAGGCAAAAGAGCTAGGCACCCCACTCAAAGCACCTTTTATGACGCTTTCATTTATGGCTCTGTTAGTCATACCCTCGTTAAAGCTAAGCGACAAAGGACTGTTTGACGGTAGCACGTTCCACTTCACACCTCTGTGTGTGCAGTAAGTGATATTAATGATTTATTTGCTCCATCAACGAATTAAAGTAGCCGGCGGCATGCAGCAACCGGCTACCATACCAGCTAAACATTTCTCCATCTACCAGCATTACCTGCACATGGGGCATTACTTGCATTATCTCATCTATATGTTGCTGTTTGAAGGGATATGGCTCTGAAGACAGTAATATCAACTCTACCCCTGTATCCTTCAGTGCATCAAGGGTTACTTCTGGATACCTATTAATTCCTTCAAATACATTAACCCAACCCAGTCTGCTTATCATATCGCTGATAAATGTATCGCCACCAGCACACATCCATGGGTTTTTCCAGATAAAATAGGCAACCCTTTTATATTTATTTTCGTTAGCTAAATTATTGAATTTCAACAATATAGAATCAACCATCTTTATAGATTGTTCAATTCTACCTGTCACTCTACCTACCCCCTTTATCATCTCCATTGCCCCGCTCAGTTCAGATATGTCACTTATCCACACAGGATACAATTGTGCTAATTCCTCTATTTGCTCACGGGTATTTTCTTCTTTATTGGCTATTATCAGGTCGGGCTGTAGTGCTGCTATTCGCTGCATGTTCACATTTTTAGTGCCACCTACCCTTGTCTTTTCTCTATACCAACTGTCTGGATGCACACAAAACTTTGTAATACCTACCACCTCTTCCTGCAGCCCAAGGTCATATAGTAGTTCCGTTTGCGAGGGCACCAGCGAAACTATTCGTCTTGGTGGGTAATTCACTACCACCTCCCTACCCATCATATCTACGTATACCTCACCCATCATCATCAATAATATATTTATAAATCTCCTTTAGCTGGGCGCATTACTATTGTTTCAGCCACCGCCTGTGCCGATAGATTAAAAGTTGCCCATATCATAGCTGCTACATCATTGGCTTCCATTATTCTTTCTGGCGACACTCCGCTCCCTTCCCACGATGGCGACCACACAGCGCCCGGACAAATTGCTGTAACTTTAATATCATCTTCTCTCAGTTCTTCCCTAAGGTTATCTGTAAAACCCAAGAGCGCATACTTAGATATGCTGTAAGCGCCACCTTTGGTGTATGCTTTTAGGCTGGCTACTGAGCACATATTAAAAATATGTCCTTTCGCTTTACTTTTCATTACAGGCAGCAATGCTCTGGTTAGCCAGTATGCACTATACAGATTGGTACCTATCATTGTTTGCAATAGTCCATCTGGTTCATTGGCTAACAGTCCTGGCTGATAAGTACCGGTATTATTCACCAGCATATCTATCTGCGGAAACCTGTTTAATACCTTATCCGCAAATGCGGCAACGTCTGTCTGTATACTCAGATCAGCTTTGCAAGCCACGATCTCAGCATTGGGGTATTGCTGTTTCCATTCGTTGGTTACAGATAGCAACTTATCATAATTCCTAGCGCATACCGCCACATTACATCCCTTCTCCAGCAACATTGCTGCTATTGCTTTCCCTATACCCTGATTGGCTCCTGTTACTACTGCGTATTGCATTGTGTTATTATTTTCTGAGTGTAATTTACTATTGTCAGCGCATATACCCATTAAAAATGCCCCGTTTTACCGGGGCATTTTATCTATACCGTTATTTTTTTATTACCTACGACCACCACCGGCTGGTCTACTTTCATTATTCTGTGCGGGTGCAGATGGCTGCTGAGACCTTATCGACTGCCTCGGTGCTTGTGGCTGTGGCTGTGAAGGCTGTGCTTGTTGCCTTACCGGCTGCTGTGCTGGTGCAGATGGTTGTCTACTTGGCTGCGACTGCTGTCTGTTGTCCATACGGCTATCATACCTGTTGGGTTGTGGCGTAGGCACTGATGGTTGTCTATCGGGCTGAGACTGCTGTCTGTTGTCCATGCGACTATCATACCTGTTAGGTTGAGGTGTAGGCACAGATGGTTGTCTATCGGGCTGAGACTGCTGTCTATTGTCCATACGGCTATCATACCTGTTGGGTTGTGGTGTAGGCACTGATGGTTGTCTGGTATCATTGCGATTATTGTTATAATTCTGTTGATTAGACCTCACATCATTTCTGCTGTCATTGCGCTCTGGTTGTCTTGTTTGGTCATTTTGTTGATAACGGTTGTCATTGCGTCCAGTAGACTGGTTCACTCTGTTGTTTCCGTTTTCATCCTGTGTGCGGCTATCATATCTGTTAGCAGGATTGCTTCTTACATCGGTACGATTGTCCGTTCTTCCGTTCTGGCTATTCACCTGTGTGCGTTGCACCTCTTGTCTGAAGGCGGGCTGTCTGCCGCTACTCATATCAGATGCATCTTGCCCTCTACCCACAGGTCTTGGCGCCTGCATTACATTGTTAGGGCGAGATCCGTCTACCGTAGCGCGGTTCACAGATGGTCTGTACAAACTCACTGTATTCCTGCCCACGCTTGGTGCTCCTGGTCTGTTTAGCTGATTTACCCTATACACCTGTACTGGCTGACGAGTAACCTGCTGTATCACCTCGGCACGTGGACCGTAATTGTAGCGCACACGAGTACTGTTATCTATGTAGTAGTTATTGATAATTGTTGTCTGGCGTATATACCTGTTGTTGTAAGACGGTCCGTACCAATAGCTGATACAATTAGGTCTGTACATATATTGTGGACCTACAAATATCCACCAGCTATCAGGTGCGTAGTAACTAGATCCTACATTGATGCCAGGTCCTAGTGGAGCCCATCCTGCATATCCACCACCAAACCTCCAACTAACCCAAGCTGGCGCCCACTCATATCCGGGCACCCATACCCAGCCATAATAGGGGTTAAATGTCCAGCGACCATAATGATAAACCGCCCAGCCCCATGGGTCGTCAGATACCCAGGTATTACCATACTCTGTCATTACCCAGTTACCGCGGCTACCATAGGGCCTGAAATCCCCACCTTCATTAGGCACCCATACATTACCATATTCAGGGTCATATATCCATTGTCCGTAAGGCGATAGATTATCATAAAATGTCTGGTATGACACAGAAATATCCTGCGCCTCAACTTTGCTGCTGGTACCAGTCACCAGTAATATGCCCAGCATTGTGATGCTAAAAATCCGGCTGATGTACTTCTTCATAATTTTACTTTTTTTGAGTGGTCGTTTTTTACTTCCTGCCTACTGTTATTCAATATACAATCCAAAAACTGTCAAAACAATGTTAATCTGATTTTATGTCCCTTTTTAACCCTTAGTTAGTATCGCCTTTTAGCTCCACTATTTCAGTTTTCTTCTCCTTATAACTCTTTGCCTGCAAGATAACAATTATATTACCAAGGCAAAATATGCCCCACTAGCTTCATTCAGTTATTACATATTATACGTCTCTGGTCAGTAACACAATTACAAGCAACATTCAACCCAGAAATTATTAAATTTGCATCAAACATCAAAACCATGCCGCACTACCACAAGCTGGGTGAAATACCTCACAAACGTCACACACAGTTCAGAAAACCTGATGGCACCTTGTATTCTGAGCAGCTGTTTAGTACAGAAGGTTTTTCTTCCAACTCCTCTTTGTTATACCACCTGCACCCACCCACCAAAATCCTCAAAGCCGAAGAACCCATTGATGTCGCTCCTGTAGCTGCTACATCTAACATACTCAAACATCGCAGCTTCAAAGGTTTTAAAGTAGCCCCCGATGCCGACTACATAAAAAGCCGCAAAACTGTCCTCTTCAACAACGATGTACACCTTACTCTGGCAGCACCTACCAAGGGACTAACAGAAAACATATTTTACAAAAACGCCGATACCGACGAAGTACTTTTTATTCACGAAGGCAAGGGCGTACTCAAAACCCAATACGGTAATCTACCCTTCTCTTACGGCGATTATGTAGTAGTTCCTCGTGGCACCATCTACCAAATCAGCTTTGAGAACGAGAACAATCGACTTTTTATAGTGGAGTCGTTCAGTCCTGTCACATTCCCCAAGAGGTATCTCAGCAAATATGGTCAGCTACTGGAGCATGCACCCTTCTGCGAGCGCGACATTCGTAAACCCCAGGACCTTGAAACCTATGACATGCAAGGCGAATTCCTCATTCAGGTGAAAAAGAAAGGCCTGCTCTACCCCATTTGGTATGGTCATCATCCGTTCGATGTCATAGGTTGGGATGGTTGCGAATACCCATATATAATCAGCATTCACGATTTCGAACCCATTACTGGGCGCGTACATCAGCCACCGCCTGTACACCAAACGTTTGATGCACATAACTTCGTTATTTGCTCCTTTGTGCCCCGCCTGTTCGATTATCACCCACTAGCCATACCAGCCCCCTACAATCATAGCAACATAGATAGCGATGAAGTACTGTATTATGTAGATGGTGACTTCATGAGCCGCAAACATGTGGAGCGTGGCATGATAACCCTGCACCCTTCTGGCATACCCCATGGCCCGCACCCAGGCACGGTAGAAAAAAGCATAGGTGCTGCCGAAACCAAAGAACTAGCAGTAATGGTAGATACCTTTCATCCGTTAAAGCTTACCACCGACGCCATAAACATAGAAGACGACGACTATGTGTATAGCTGGATGTAATGCACAACAACACATTACCACAATCATTTACAATCACAAACATCATACAATAATAATTACATGGACACACTTACAGTAAGCCAGAAAATGCTACAGGCACAAGATTTTTTGCCTATCAACGGTACCGACCACGTAGAGTTTTATGTAGGCAATGCCAAACAAGCCGCCCACTATTACAAAACCGCTTTCGGCTTTCAGTCATTGGCTTATGCAGGCCCTGAAACTGGTGTTAGAGACCGTGCCTCTTATGTCCTTAAGCAAGGCAAAATAAGACTAGTACTTACCACCGCCCTCAATTCTGACCACCCTATAGCCGAGCATGTAAAAAAACATGGTGATGGTGTGAAAATTCTGGCCCTTTGGGTAGATGATGCCTACAAAGCTTACGAAGAAACCATAAGCCGTGGTGGCAAATCATATATAGAACCCCATACCCTCACCGACGAAACCGGAGAAGTGCGCATGAGCGGCATCTACACTTATGGCGAAACAGTGCACCTGTTTGTAGAGCGCAAGAACTACACTGGCATCTTTATGCCGGGCTACAAAGAGTGGAAAAGCAACTACAACCCCACCGAAACCGGACTACTATACGTAGACCATTGTGTGGGCAATGTGGGCTGGAACCGCATGAACCCAACCATAGAGTGGTACGAAAAAGTAATGGGCTTCGTCAATATCCTCTCCTTCGATGACAAACAGATAAACACCGAATACTCTGCCCTGATGAGCAAGGTAATGAGTAATGGAAACGGATATGTAAAATTCCCTATTAACGAGCCAGCCGAAGGAAAGAAAAAATCGCAGATAGAAGAGTATCTCGACTACTACGAAGGCGAAGGAGTACAACACGTAGCCATTGCCACCGCCGATATCGTAAAAACCGTACGTGAACTCAAAGCCCGTGGCGTTGACTTCCTCGACCCACCACCCAATGCCTATTACGAAGACCTACCCAACAGAGTAGGCAAAATAGACGAAGACATAGCCCCACTGCAAGAACTGGGTATACTGGTAGACTGCGACGAAGAAGGATACCTGCTGCAGCTATTCACTAAGCCTGTAGAAGACCGCCCTACCCTTTTCTTCGAAATCATTCAGCGCAAAGGCGCTCAAAGCTTTGGAGCCGGCAACTTCAAAGCCCTTTTCGAATCGCTGGAGCGCGAACAAGCCAAAAGAGGTAATCTGTAATAGCACAGTAGCACTATATACTATTTTTACCACAGCACCCAAGACCACTACAGTCTTGGGTGCTGTGTTTTTATGCATTATCATTTCATTGTAGCTAGCATTGGGACTGCTAGCAGCGGGCTTTGTGTCACTCGCTTGTACTGGCGGGGCAGTGCGAGGCTGAGCTCATAAAACGGAGGCAAAAATTAAGGGAATAGAAATTGAGGAACTGCCCTCCTTTTTTCAGTACGCTGCAACAAGCACTTACGCATCAAAAGACAGGAAACAACCGGCAATTCGAGCAATGCAATTCATCAATATACTTTCTTGTAAACAATGGTATTGACTAAAAAATATTTCATTCTTACCACTAGCGTTAATTAGGCATCATTAGTTGTAGACAGGATATGTTTGTTTACCACAAATAACTAATAAAATTATTTTCCCGCAAACCAAATAATAGTAAAATAAATTCACTAACTTTATTAATGTACCCACCAATTAAATAATATGAAAAATATACTCCTATTGTGCTTATTTGCACTCCCCCCTTTATCTGCCAATTCACAGATAAAAACCCCAAGTTTCGAAAATTATAATATTTGCCCAGACAATTACAGTCAGATTTCCTACTGCCCAGGATGGCGACAACCTACAGCCGGCACATGTGATTATTTCAATAACTGTACTGTTAGTGAGTTTGTTTCTGTCCCACAAAACATTTTTGGATATCAGGATAATAGCATCCATGCATATACTGGTTTATTTTCGCTTTTAAACACAGGCTTCAATCATGATTACAAAGAATACATTGGCACCAGAATACCAACATTAGTTGTTGGCACCACTTATACCATTTCTGTTTCTGTTTCTCTGTCTGATAGTAGTTATTACGGTACTGATGGATTGGGCGTTCTATTTACTACTTATCCTTATTCTCAAACTACTTTTAGTACTATCCCCCTTACACCGCAAGTGGACTTTTCAAGTTATGGCCCAATAACAGACAAAATATACTGGAAAAAACTCACGGGAACTTTTATAGCAGATTCTAATTACTCACATTTAATAGTAGGTTGCTTCAAAAATGAATCTATCCTTAATTCTGTAAAAGCAGGTGACTTCTACTCACTAGCTCCAATAGGTGCTACCTATAGCTATTATTACATAGGAGAAATCGGAATATCCGATCCAAATTATTATGGCGACTCAGTTTATGTCCATGCCGACACTTCAAAAAACCCTACCGAATCAGACCCTGCAGGTTATGTATTTCCAAATGCATTTACACCAAATGGCGATGGTATAAATGATGTGTTTAAAATCATAGGAAATGCCTCTAATGACTATAAAGGATATATACTAAAAGTGTACAACAGATGGGGCGAATGTGTATATACAAGCAATAATCCAGCGGAAGGATGGAATGGGATTTATAAAGGCACACCTCAAAACACAAATGTATTTTCCTATATGTGTGAGTTTGGATTAAATAATAAGAAAGTAATGGCTAAAGGCAATGTTACTTTGATTAGGTAGTTCGTAATGCCTAGGAAACAACTGGCAAAAAACTGGCAATTCCAGCAATGCATAAATCACACAAAATGACCCTACACTATTTCACTATTACCTTTACCTCCATGTCAGGTTTCACCTGCATGATGCCTGTTATCAGCACAGTATCTCCTGTCGTCAGGCCTTGTAGTATCTCCACCTTGTCGCTGGTGCGTACACCTATTTTCACAGGCACCATAGTAGCCCTGCCATTTTTCACCACAGCTACTACCTTTTCCCTGTTGGTAGGTATCACCGCCTGCGAGGGTATCAGCACTGCATTGGCATTGTGCTGAAACGGTATAGTGATGTGTGTAAATGCACCAGGCCCCAACTTGCCTGACTTGTTATCTACCATAGCACGCACCCTCAGTGTTCGGGTCGTACTATTGGCCGATGGTTCTATGGCGGCAATCGTAGCAGCAAAAGTATCTTGTTTGCCATTTATGGTAAACAAGACTCCCTTACCTGGCTTTACCTCATCCCTATATTGCTCCGGCATACTGAAGTCCATTTTCAGCATCGCTGTCTGTTGCAGGGTAGTCAGTACAGTAACCGGTGTTACGATAGCACCAGCACTCACATTACGTATGCCAGTTCTGCCACTGAATGGGGCTATAATACTAGTGCGTCTTAGTTGAGCTTGCGAGTAAGCAATATCTGCATCTATGGCAGCTATCTGGGTATTCGTGGTCTCATAGTCTTGTTGGCTTATACCACCTATATTTAGCAGTTCCGCCTGTCGTGTGCGTATCTTTACTTGCAGTTCGCGCTGGGCTCTTAATTTTTGTATTTGGGCTTTTATGTCCTCGTTATATAGCTGAGCTAGTACTTGCCCTTGGGTCACTACTGCCCCCTCTTTAAAGGTAATAGAGGTTATTCTGCCCTGAATCTCAGGCATGATACTTACCTCCTCATTGGGCACCAGCGTACCGCTTGTTGTATATTCGTTCTCAAAAAGTTCGGGCTTTACTACTATTCCTTCAGCTGTCAGTGTCTTTGGTCCTCCGGCTTTAGGTACATCTACTTTTTTATCGCCGCAGGCACTTAGCAAAACAGCCAAAGCAATATATGACAGGAATTGTAACTTAGTAGTGTGTACCATAATATATGTATAGACATACAAAGATATCGACCAGACACCTTACTAGAGAGATATTTCTTTATTGGTCCATAATATTAACTTATCAAAAAAACCAAATAGGATACAACCATTAAAAACAAACTGATATACCTGAAACAGACTGTAATACGTAACATTGCCAATCGAAAATGCAAAATATGAAACTCATTATCCTCAGCCCAGACACAGATATCCACCACGAAACCACTACCGCAAACCGGCTGCTAGATATGGGCGCACATAGGTTTCATATCCGCAAGCCACACTTCACCCCCTCACAATATGAGCAATATATAGAACAGATACACCCACAACACAGACGGCGGCTGGTAATACATGGCAGTTATGAGTTATACTCAACCCTAAAACTAGGTGGCATACACCTCAACACCGCCGCAAGACACAACAAAGAAATATGGAATCAGCTTCAAGGCATACCCACATCAGCTATATCTACCTCGTTTCATAGTTGGCAAGAGATTACCGAAAACACCTACCCATACAGATATGTATTCATAAGTCCCTTGTTCGATAGTATATCTAAATCAGGGTACAAGGCAGGCATTGACATATCAAGCATCAGCAACACTAGAAAAAAGGCAGAAAAAGACAATAAATTTTGCCCACAAATAGTAGGCCTCGGGGGTATCTCACCACACAATATTCCACAATTGTTAGCACATGGCTACGATGGAGCAGCACTGCTGGGCACTATCTGGCAATCACCCGACCCTATTGCAGCATTTGTAGAAGTAGTAATGGCTATAAACCCAGGTCACGAATACCCCCCTGCAGATTGAAAACCTGCCCAAAACCCTGCTGCAACAGCGTCTGTGCTGCCCGCATACTGCGCACACCCGATGCACAGTACACCACCACAGCCTTATCTTTTTGTAGCAACTTCAAGGTATCAGCAAGGGCAGATAATGGCATATTTATGCCCCCTATATTGCTTGATTGGTGTTCTTCTGCTTCTCGCACATCTACCAGTTGTATAGTGAGCTTGGTAGCCAGCAGTTCCTGTAGTTGAGCGTAGGTTATTTGTTTAGGCAATGCAGCACATTGCACCACCTCAGGCTGTTGCAAAGCAGTTATTAGTTTATTGGCAGGATTAGCTGTAAAATTAAAGAAATGAGTAGTCATACTCAGGGTGTCCATCACCAGCAGCCTACCCGATAGCACATCGCCTATGCCAGTTATTATTTTTATAACCTCATTGGCCTGTATGGTGCCTATTATACCGGGTAGTGTAGCCACCACCCCTATCTCAGCACAGTTGGGCGACTCACCCTCGCCCGGTGGCTGCGGAAACAAACATCGGTAAGTAGGACCACCTTTATAATTGAATACCGATACCTGACCCTCATACTTGTATATGGCACCAGACACCATAGGTTTGCCCAGTATCACCGCAGCATCATTTACCAGATACCGGGTAGCAAAGTTGTCCGATCCGTCTACTATCATATCATAGTCGGCAGCAATGGTCAGCAGGTTATCTGCATCCACAAAAACCTGATGTATTCTTACATCTATATGCGGATTCAGGGCTTTTATTTGGCGGGCAGCTAACATAGCCTTGGGGCTACCTATGTCGGCAGCAGTGTACAGTATTTGCCGTTGCAGGTTAGATATGGATACTACATCACCATCGGCGATACCCAGTGTGCCCACCCCTGCTGCTGCTAGGTATTGCAGCACTGGGCAACCCAGCCCACCGGCACCTATTACCAGTACCCGGGCAGCCTTCAGCCTTAGCTGTGCGGCTTCGCCCATCTCCGGCAATATAGTTTGCCGGCTATACCTCATTTTTTCATCTACCGATAACATGTTATACCGTTTGTGCTACACCAAAACGCTCCCAATCTTTCCACACTGGCTTATAGCCTTTATGTTCTATCATTGCCCTTACCTCTGCCACAGTGCGGCTATCATCTATCTCAAACTGCTCCAGCGACTCAGGTTCCACCACATATCCACCCGGATTAGTCTTAGACCCCGCACTGATACTGGTAGCACCCATTTGTATGATATGATCTCTAAACACTGCATTCTCGCGGGTAGATACCGACAATTCTATTTCTTCATTGTAGATGCGCCATGCACATATCAGTTGCACCAATTCCTTATCAGAAATAGCTACTTTAGGCTCTATTAACCCCTCTGCTGGTCTCAATCTGGGAAAGGATATACTATATTTAGTTTGCCAGAAGGTACGCTCCATATACCCTACGTGGAGAGCTGTAAAGAAGTTGTCGGCACGCCAGTCTTCCAGCCCTATCAGCACCCCCAGCCCTATCTTGTGTATACCCGCCCTACCCAGTCTGTCAGGGGTATCAAGCCTATAATCATAGTTAGATTTTTTACCCTTTGGGTGATATTGTTTGTAATTCTCCTTGTGGTAGGTTTCTTGGTACACCAGCACTGCATACAGCCCCTCTGCTACCAGCACCTCATAGTCTTCCTGATCCATAGGCTGCACTTCTATCGATATGTTGGCAAAATGAGGCCGAAGTGTACGTATCGCATTTTTAAGGTATTCCACCCCTACCGTTTTATTAGCCTCACCAGTCACCAGCAGTACATGATCAAAACCCTGCGATTTCAGGTATTCGGCTTCTTGCAGCATTTCGACACCTGTCAGGGTTTTGCGGCGCAACTTATTATCCAGGCTAAACCCACAATAAGTACATATATTCTGGCATTCGTTAGACAAATACATAGGTGCATAAAGCTGTATAGTCTTACCAAAACGTTTTTGAGTAATGCGGTTGCTGAGCTGTGCCATCTGCTCCAGATACGGAGCAGCAGCTGGCGATATCAACGCCATAAAATCTTCAATATCCCGCTTAGACGTGTGCAAAGCACGCTCCACATCAGCAGCAGTTTTGGCGTATATCCGCCGCATTACATCGTCCCAGTTATACTTATCTATCTCTTCTTTAAACATGACAAAGTCGTTTACACCCATAAGCAATACCAGCAGGTGAAAAACCCAACCCCATTGCCCAGCAACAAATGTAGCCAACTTACCCGAAACAGAATAAATGTACCAATAACCCTTTACCAATGAACTATCTACAATTCATACCACAGTTGCACCAGCCCTGTAGGAAAGTGGGTAGAGCGCACAAGTTGCAGCTTTGTTTCCTGTCCACTTCCTTTAAACAGCCTTACACCTCCACCAGTGAAGTAAGGAATCACAGATACTATATACCTGTCTATAAGTTGCTGGCGCATCAGTTCGTGTACTAGTTCTGCACCACCATCTATAAATATGTTTTTGCCAGGCTGGTTTTTTAGCTCGCTTATAAGCGTTTTAAGGTCGCCATTGTAGTAGGTTACATTGTCATCAGTGCCGTTGCGCTGCTGCGACCATACGTAACATTTCCTGCCCATGTGCGGAAATGGAATACCAAAAGACAATACTTTGTCATAGGTTTTGCGACCCATTATTACGGTATCTACCGTATTTACAAAGTCGTGATAACCATAGTCTTCGCCAGACTTCTCTACTATGCCCAG